>JBDTAD010000527.1:0-1687 GCA_039924815.1 Lacisediminihabitans sp. | reverse complement strand
ACGACGCAACGATGCGCTCGCTCGCTTCGAGCGGGTCGGTCTCTTCGTCGAGGCGCCCGCCGGCGGCCAAGTCGAGCAATTCTCCGGCGATGTTCACCCGTGCGATCTCGAGGTCGTTCTCGCGTTGACCGTTGGAGAGGCCGTCGTATAGCTTGCCGGTTTCGGCGTCGACGAGGTATGCGGCGAAGGCGCCGGCATCGCGGCGGAACAGGGTGTTCGACAGGGAGACGTCTCCCCAGAAGAATCCGATGATGTGCAGGCGCACGAGCAGGGCTGCCAGCGCGTCCACGAGGCGCGTTGCAGTGCCAGGGCGCAGCGTCTGCTAGTACAGCGCTCGGTAGGGAAGCGAAAACTTGAGGTGTCTGGTAACCAATACCGAGTTGAGAGGATTGCCGTCGCCGTCGCTGCGATTACTGATCACGGCCACCGGTTCCACACACGGAACGTCGAGCTTCTGCAGCGTGCGCAGCATTTCGTACTCGCCCTGGGCCAGCTCATCCGAAGTCTCTTTGATGGCGATGATGTAGCCGCTGAGGTGGGCGAAACGCACCAGGTGTCGGGAGATGCCCTTGGGCAGCGCGGCAATCACGCTGTCTGGCCACGCCTCAAGGGGAAGGTTCCACGGTAGGTCGAGCAGTGCAGGATCCACCGTTGCGGAGGTGATGTTCAATGAGCCGGACATGAAACCTGCCTAGTGTGCCGCGCCCCGAAGTGGGCCGTTCGTGGTTGTACGCGCTGTTAAAAGCAACGGGCCTGCCGGAATCGCATCTGGGTGGATTCCGGCAGGCTCGGCTCAGGAAATAGTGTCAGTCCGTGATGGGCTTGCTGAGGCGCAGACCGGTCTCGGTGTTGAACACGTGGATGTGGTCACCAGCGGGGAGGATGTGCACTTGGTCACCGGCGTTGGGGTGGATGCGACCGTCGACGCGGGCGACGATGTCGACCCGGTTGCCGCTGATCTCCGTGTGACCGTAGAGGTAACCGTCTGCACCAAGCTCTTCGACGATGTCAACCGTGACGGGCAGGCCTTCGCCTGACGCCGACACAACAACATCTTCCGGGCGAACGCCGATCGTGACGGTCTTGGCCGCGCCGGCCAGCGTCTCCCGGTCAATCTGCGCAACAGCGGTGCCGAACCGCAGGCCACCGTCGACTACGTCTGCGTCGAACAGGTTCATCGCGGGCGAGCCGATGAAGCCGGCAACAAACACGTTGAGGGGCTGTGCGTACAGTTCGCGAGGCGTTCCGACCTGCTGCAGCACGCCATCCTTCAGTACAGCGATGCGGTCGCCCATGGTGAGCGCTTCGGTCTGGTCGTGGGTGACGTAGACGGTGGTGACACCGAGGCGGCGGGTGAGCGACGCGATCTGAGTGCGGGTCTGAACGCGCAGCTTGGCGTCGAGGTTCGACAGCGGCTCGTCCATGAGGAACACCTGGGGGCTACGCACAATTGCACGGCCCATGGCAACGCGCTGACGTTGACCACCGGAGAGCGCCTTCGGCTTGCGAGCCAGATAGGGCTCGAGGTCGAGGAGCTTGGCTGCTTCGAGAACGCGGCTGGCGCGCTCATCCTTGTTGACGCCGGCGATCTTCAGGGCGAAGCCCATGTTCTCGGCGACGGTCATGTGCGGGTACAGAGCGTAGTTCTGGAAGACCATCGCGATGTCGCGATCCTTCGGCGGAACGT
>JBDTAD010000526.1:0-2256 GCA_039924815.1 Lacisediminihabitans sp. | reverse complement strand
ACGAGTTTTCGGGGCCTCTGGGTCGCCGTCCGTGCCATGCTCGCCCTCACCGTGGTGCTCGGCATCGCATATCCACTCGTGATCACGGGCATCGGCCAACTTGTTCTTCCGTGGCAATCCAACGGCTCACTGGTGCGCGCTGATGGTGCGACCGTCGGCTCATCACTCATCGGGCAATCCTTCAGCGACTCGCACGGCAAGCCGCTCCCGAAGTATTTGCAACCTCGCCCTTCTCTCGCCGGCAAGGGCTACGACGGCGGGTCCTCAGGTGGTTCGAATTTCGGCCCGGAGAATCCGAAGCTGATTGCGCAAATCAAGCAGAGAAAGGCCGAGGTCGCCCGCTTCAACGGCGTGAGTCCTGCGGATGTCCCGGCTGACGCGGTCACGGCATCGGCCTCTTGGCTCGACCCACACATCAGTCCGGCCTACGCTCTGCTTCAGGTTCCCCGCATCGCTGCCGCACGCGGACTGACCGATGCTGCCGTACGTGGCGTGGTCGAATCGAAGATTCAAGCGCGAGACCTCGGCTATCTCGGTGAACCCACGGTTAACGTGTTACTCGTGAACATTGCCTTGGACAAGCTGAGAGGATAGGGCATGCAACGTGGACGGCTGCGGGTGCTGCTCGGCGCCGCTCCTGGTGTCGGCAAGACCTACGCAATGCTCGAAGAGGGCAAGCGCCTTCTCGACGAGGGCAAGGATGTCGTCGTCGCCGTCGTAGAAACCCACGGTCGCGCCGCCACGAGCGCGATGACCGAGGGGCTGGAAATCATCCCCCGTTCCACTATCTCTCATCGCGGCATCGAGCTGACCGAGATGGACCTCGACGCGGTGATCGCTCGCAATCCGGCGATCGCGCTCGTTGACGAACTCGCCCACACGAACGCGCCAGATTCTGAGAATGAAAAACGGTGGCAAGACGTCGAAGCGCTCCTGGCCGCCGGCATCGACGTGCTGTCGACAGTGAACATCCAACACATCGAATCGCTCAACGATGTTGTACAACAAATCACCGGAGTGCAGCAAAAAGAGACGATTCCCGACCGAGTACTGCGCGAGGCCGACCAGATCGAAGTGGTCGACCTAGCCCCGCAGGCCCTGCGCGACCGACTCTCCGACGGCCGCGTGTATCCGGTGGAACGAGTGGATGCCGCGCTGTCGAACTATTTTCGGCTGGGCAACCTCACGGCGCTGCGGGAACTCGCGCTGCTCTGGCTCGCCGACGAGGTCGACACCGCGCTCAAAAGCTATCGGACGCAGCACGAGATCGACAGCACCTGGGAAACTCGCGAACGAGTTGTCGTCACGCTCACCGGCGGGCCAGAGGGCGAAACGCTCGTTCGTCGCGGCGCACGCATCGCGGCGCGGTCGTCCGGCGGAGAACTGATCGCGGTGCACGTCTCGAGCCAAGACGGACTGCGCGCGGCGCACCCGCACGCGATCGCCGCGCAACGTGCCCTCGTGGAGAAGCTCGGCGGAACCTACGTTCAAGTGGTCGGCAACGACATCCCGCGCACGCTCGTCGAGTACGCCAAAGGCGTGAATGCCACCCAACTCGTCGTCGGAGTCAGTCGCCGCAGCCGCCTTATGGCGGCGCTCACCGGTCCGGGCATCGGCGCGACCGTCATTCGCGAGGCGGGCTCCATTGACGTGCACATTGTCAACCACGCCTCCGCGGGCGGGCGTTTCACGCTGCCAAGAGCGGTTGGTGCCCTCACCGTAAAACGGCGGATCGCCGGAACCATCTTGGCTCTTGTCGGCGGGCCGCTTCTCACGGCACTGCTCGTCGTGTTTCGCAGCAATGACGCCATCACCACAGATGTGCTCTCGTACCAGTTGCTCGTGATCGTGGTGGCGCTGGTCGGCGGCATCTGGCCAGCACTGTTCGCCGCGCTGCTGTCGGGGATCACGCTGGACTTTTACTTCGTCGAACCGCTGTACACGGTCACCGTCGACAAACCCCTGCACCTTCTCGCTTTGGCGCTCTACGTACTCAACGCCGTGCTAGTCAGCTACGTCGTCGATCAGGGGGCCAGACGCACTCGCACGGCAATGCGCGCCGCCGCGGAATCCGAGTTGCTCGTCACGATCGCCGGAAGTGTCTTGCGCGGGGAGGGCGCACTGCAAGCGATCATCAGCCGCACCAGAGAAGCGTTCAGCTTGACCGGAGTGCGGCTCGTGCTCACGAACGGTCAGGTGCTGTGCACCGACGGGGAGCAATCCGGCGACGACATCGAGACGCTCATACCGGTGGGC
>JBDTAD010000525.1:0-12678 GCA_039924815.1 Lacisediminihabitans sp. | reverse complement strand
CCGATCCGTGGCCTAGAGGTGAGCGATCCATGCTCTCCACTGCTATCTATCGGCAGCGGGTAATGGTGCGTTAGTTTCTTTCTGTGCTATTTGCACCCCCCAAGAGGGTGTCGCTGCGCCACCTCTTCGATCGGCTTTGACTGGGTGTCGTCGGGAATCGCACCGAAGGCAGGACCGCTCCGCGCTCCCCATAGCTCCACCGCGCCAAGAGGCCCACCACGCCACCGTCTTCGGCGTGCTTCCCGACGACGGTCCCTGAGCCTGTCGAAGCGGGTTAAGCGACACGGGCTATCCAGTTCGCTCGAGGTGCTCTTGAGTTTGTTCTCGTTGCAGGTCGCCCAATGCCTCGCTCTTGTGTGGCATGGGCCGTGGAGTGCGGCTTGGATCCTCCCTCGCCGGGGGTAGTAACCAGTATTGGCTACCGGTTCGGGCGATGTCCCAGTGATTGTCGTGCAGTAACAGGTGGTGATATCGGCACAGAAGAAGTCCGTCTGCGATGTCGGTGTTTCCGTGGTCCCTGGCCCAGTGATTGATGTGGTGGGCCTCGCTCCAAGAGGGCGGTCGATCGCAGCCTGGCCATCGACATCCGCCATCGCGGGTGGCAAGCCCGATGCGTTGCCGGGCGGTGTAGAGGCGTTGTTCACGGCCGAGGTCAATGCATTGGCCGTCGGAGTCGAACATCACTGGCACAGCGCCGGCGGTGCACATGGTTCGCTCGACCGTCTCTATGGAGACCGGGGAATGCTGGCCTTCGATACGCCCGTGCCCGCCACGCTCGATGGCTTCCTGCGTGACGAGCACACGCACGCTCGGGCGACGAGAGCCGAGAATACTGCGTGCGGCAGTCTTCTCATCAGCACTCGCACCAATTCGAAGCACCGCCATGAAACCGTCGAACGCGAGTTGCTCCAGTGTGCGCGGGTCGATTTCTATCGCGTCGGCACGAGCCTTATCTGTCAGGTCGACCATCCGCGGACCGCCGCGTCGCGGAGAGGTAAGTGAGTCGTAGATACCGTCGAGATACGCAGCGTTTTCCGGATCCGCGAGCACGCTGTAAGCGGTCATCCCGTCAGGCCTGCGGTAGCGGCGAAAAGAGCGCGCTGTGCGTCGAGCGCGTTCCCGATCGGCGATGCCTGCTTCATCAATCTCATCGCGCAGCTCGCGAGCGCGGATCGCCAACTGATCGGCATCCATCGTGACGGCGTCCGTGACCAGTAGCACCGCGGCCGAAGCAAGCGCGTCCCCGCCAACGTCTTCAGTGGTGGTGCCGAGCCCGCGACGGATGGCGTCAGCGGCTTCGATCGATATCGCTCCGGCGGCAACAGCCCTCCCGACGGCAGTAAGCCACGGCGCAGTCACGCCGGAAAGAACTTCTCCGGTTTTCTGGGCCGTAGCGACCAGTTCGGCTTCGTGGATAATCACTCCCGCTCGTACGAGTCTCGCCGCGCCCCCACTGGTTGAGCCGGTGAGGTGCTGAAGTAACAGCTCTGGTGTGCGAAACCCGGTGCGCTGCGCCAATCCGCTGAAGCCCTGCTCGCGCGCGGAGCGGCGCGCGATCTCTCCGGCGACTGCGGCGGTAGACGGCTCCAAGTGACGAGTGATGTCCGCGAGCAGTTTCGGGATGGCTAAGCGTTCGCCTTCGGGTAGGGCGGCCAGCGTGCTCGAATCTTGCGGCAGCGCTGAGGCTGCGACCGCCATCGCGACGAGAGAATCGGTGAACTGGGATATGCCTCAATTCTCCCACATTCGAAGTTATGTTCGATAAAATGTGGATAACTTCTCTCCACAGATATTTTGCGGAGAGGAGCTAGGTGAACGCGGGAGCCTCCGACCCAGAGACCCAGAGACCCAGAGACCCAGCGCGATGGCGTCGCCAAAAACTAGCCCGAAATGTCGAGATACACCGCGTGGTCGCCGCGGTGTGGTGGCACGGAACGCATCGCGGCAAGGTGACGGCCAGTCGTGCGCCTGACGACCTCGACCCGCTCGATTGCTTCGTGTTGTGCCTCAAGAATGTGTTGTGCGCGCGGCACTAGGTCTGCGGGGATAGGCCCAGCATCCACAGGCGCTATGAACGAAAAAGCCGGTGCAAGTTCGGACTCGTGCTGGCCTCTTCGCGCGAGCATGGCCGCTCGCTCCAGTTCAGCTTCCATTGCTTCGAGGATGTCGTCCCAGCTCGATGAGTCCCGCGGAAGCTCAGGCAACACCGAGTAACCCTGCTGGAATCCGCGGCTCGGGTTGGGCAACGGGCAGCGCGGCGGCGGCTTCGTGCCAGCTCTGCCGCAGTGGCTCAAGCAGCGTGATACACAGCCGAGTGCTCGCGATGTCGCGGTGGGTGTTCGCGTAGATCAGCGCGCGCGACGCGAAGTTGTAGACGCCGAGCAGGCCATCCGCCCCGTCCCAGGCTTCCCTGTCGAGCGACGAGGTCAGTTCTGCCACGATGTCTTGCGCATGCAGGAGGTTCTCGGAACTGGTCTCCCACTCTTCGATCTCCTGGGCAGTCTCGGCCCGGTTCAAGTCCAGCAGCAGCCGGTCGTAGAGCATGGTGAGCAGGTGCGTTGGGGTGGCTGTGAGAATCACGTCCCGGTTGTACTGTGCTCGGCGGAGTCCGACTCCGCTCAGGATGCTCATTTCGTGTACTGCATCGTCGGGAGCCCAGCAAGCTGCGAGGTGAGGTAGCTTGACTGCGATTTCAGGTTGCCCAAGGTGACCTCCATGGCGGCGTATGTGGTTTCGAGTGATGCCCGGCGGGCGGCAAGACGGATGTCCCAGTTTGAAATCTCGTCGGTCATCGTCTTGATCGACGAGTTCTGACCGGTGATCTTTGTGGTGATGGCGCCGCTGATGGGGTCGGATGCGGCGGTGGCTGCAGACGCAACTCGGCTAGCGATCGTCTGCATCATCGATTGCACGTTCGCGGGGTCTGCGGCGAGCGCGGCGGTGAACTTGGCCTGGTCGAAGGTCAGCGTGCCATCCTTCGTAATGCTCACGCCGATTTCGGAGGGTGAATGACCGTTGACCGGCAGGCTGGCCGCATCCAGCAAGGTCTGGTTGACATTGCGGATCGTACCGTCTCCGGTGAACACGCTCGCTGAGGTCACCGGCGCCCCGGTGGAGTCGGTGCTTTGCACGACGGCTGACTGGGTCGAAATACTTGCGAAGATCCCCGTGAGAGAGGAAACAAAGTTGGATGCCGTTGACGCGATACTCGCGGTGTCTTGAGCGATTGTCAGAGTGACCGGAGTCGCCGATGCCGCAGATACGGTGACTGCGACGCCGGGCAGGAGGTCGGCGAAAGAGTTTGTCGACGACGTGATCGTCTGCTCTGCCGCGGTTCCAGACCAGAGCGAGACTTGAGCATCTTGTGCTGTTTGGATAACTGCGGCACCGGGCTGAGTAAGAAGGTTAGTAGCTGTTCCGCCCGTGACGTCTGCGCTCGTGCCCTGGTAGACAGTGAACGCGCTCGCGGCACCAGTAGCAGTGGAGGTGAATTGCAAGCGGTATTGCTGAACGCCGGCCACGGTGCCCGACGCGACCTTCATCGCCGTTACTCCGGTGGTGGAATTGTTTACCGCGCTGACGATATCGTCCAGCGAATTGGACGCTGGCGTTATGTCGGTTGCGGTGCCATTGCTTGACACGATGGTGAGTGCTGCGGGATTGGCAGCCCAACCGGCCATGCTTGCAGTAACGCCAGTCTGACCTTGCGCGAGTTGGTTGACGACCAGATTAATGCTGCCGACGGATGCACCGGGAGCTGCCGTCGCGGTGAGTGCGCTCGAGCTGCTGGTTGCGGTGAAGACGTTGAACGCGTTCGGTGCGGCGGCGGTGGTGGCAAGCGCGGCAAGACTGGAGATCTGCGAGTTGAGACCCTGCAGGGCAGAAACGAGCTTGCTGGCAGTGCTGACCTGCGCTTGAAGCTGAGCCTGAGGCTGCTGGTCAACCGCGATGAGGGCGTTGATCAGGGAGGTCGTGTCGAGTGTGCTCGACAGGCCGTCAATACCTGTTGTCATGGTCCCTGTTCCTCTCTCCTGCGTTCACTGGCCTGTCGAAGCGTTTATCGCCTACCCCGATCGCTAGGCCTGTCGAAGCGCCCGTACCCTCTGTGTCGGTTATGCCTCGCAAAGCCCACACGTGCCGGGTCCGTGCTTGTTAAGTTGTACCCGTGCTACGGGGAACGCTAGGTGGCGACCGACGAGAGAGGTCCAGATCCCTCTTCGATCGCCACCAGGCGTCGTTAGTTACCCGGCCTACTGCAGGAGCTTGAGCACGCCTGAAGTTGACTGGTTGGCTTGCGCGAGCATCGCGGTGCCAGCCTGCGACAAGATGCTGTCGCGGGTAAAGTTGACCATCTCAGACGCCATGTCGGTGTCGGTGATCTGCGACTGTGAAGCCGTCAGGTTCTCCTTCGAGATGTTCAGGTTGGTGATCGTGTACTCAAGGCGGTTCTGAACAGCACCGAGGCTGGCCCGGGCGCTTGACACGGAAGTGATCTGCTTGTCGATCATTCCGATTGCGGCCTGAGCTCCAACAGCGGAGGAGAAGTCGAGTCCTCCACCCGCTGCGCCAACGCTTCCACTCCCTGTGAACGAAGCCGCATCGACAGCAGCGCCGTCGTTCGCAACGATCTTGATGCCAGTTGCCGCACCGGTGTTGTCGATAACGGTGCTTGCCGTGAACTTGCTCGAGAAGGCAGCATCGGCATTCAATGACTTCGTCACGTCAGCAACAGTCGTCGTCGCTCCGCCGGCCGCAATAGATCCGGTGGTGACAACTGTACTGACGCCGCTGCTCGTGGAAGTGAACGTCTGGGCACCACCTGCAAAGGTTTTCGCGCCAGCGTCATTCAGCGAGAACGTTGTTCCAGTGGTGCCGGAGAGCGTGTTCGCGATGTTCGCCACGTTGGCCGAACTCAAGTCGACAACGATCTGGTTGTCACTGCTACCGTTGGCGCCGACCTGGAAGGTCAGCTTGTTGTTGGTTCCACCGGTACCGTCGAGCAGGTTGATGCCGTTGAAGTTCGTCGACGTGGAGATGCGGCCGAGTTCCTGCGTCAGCTGCGTTGCTTCTCCAGTGATCGCCTTGCGGGAGTCAACGTTGTTCGAGTCGTTACCGGCTTGAACAGCGAGGTCACGCATACGCTGCAGGATTGCCTGCACTTGGCCGAGCGAACCTTCTGCGGTTTGCGTGACGTTGATGCCGTCCTGGGCGTTGCGGGCGGCGACCGTGAGGCCACCAACCTGCGACTTCAGGCCTTCTGAGATTGCCAAGCCTGCCGCGTCATCCGAAGCCCGGTTGATGCGAAGACCACTGGAAAGCTTCTCCAGCGACTTGGACATGTCGTTCTGCGTGGTGGAGAGGTTCCGGTACGCAGTGAGTGCCGACATATTGGTGTTGATTGTCATACCCATGATGATTTCCTCCGTGATTGGGTGTGGTGCTTCAGCCCTTCCCTGGGCTGACACAACTAGCTATCGGCAGTTTGCCGCCGGGCGTTAGGTGTTTCTGTGGTCTTTTTTGGGCAAGCCCTTCGACACGCTCAGGGACCGGACACATCGTTCCCTGAGCGTGTCGAAGGGAAGTACGCATCACGCCGCCAAGCGCGAGTAACTACGCGATCGAGCGCTCGGGCGAGAGTTGCCCGTACCCGATGCGACTGATGCCCACTGCGGCCGAGTCGGCCAGGCGAGAGAGGTAGGCGTTGCGACTGGCCGCGGCGATCCGCGACTCAGGAACGTGCACGACCTCGGGGTTATCCGCGTAGTGCGTCTGCATTCCATCTTTAAGGAGACGGATGGCCTCGGCCCGCGTCTGCGAGACCGCGGAGTGCGTGGTGCCGAGCTCTTCTGCGACATCCTTCACTGACTGGTCCTCGAAGTAGATGCGGGTGATGATGTGTCGCATCTTCTCCGGCAGAACGCCGACGGCCGCCCGCAGCACGCTGAGTTGCTCCGATTCGAGGATGGCCTCCTCGGGCAGCGCGCCGTCGGCTACGAGAAATTCTGCGGTCGTGTCGTCGAGCGCCGACAGGCTGCGAGACGCATCCGCGAGAGCGTCCACGGCCACACTGCGGTCGACACCGAGTGCCGAAGCGATTTCGTCCACGCTCGGTGTGCGACCAAGAGCTGAGGTTAGGGACTCGCTCACCGAGAGCGTTTCCTTGATGCGCCTGCGTGCGGAGCGGGTGGCCCAATCGCTTGAGCGCATGTCATCAGCGAAGGCGCCGAGAATCCGCTTGCGGGCGAAGGCGCCGAACGGGATGCCGAGCTCCGGCTTGAACGCTTCCGCTGCCGTGATGAGGCCAACGGCGCCGGCGGACGCGAGGTCATCGCGTGAAAGATGAGTGGCGCGGGCACACAGCTCCGACACCAAGTAGCCGACGAGTGGCAGATTTTCTACCACCAGCGCATTGCGCTCTGATCGGTTCATGACGTACCCCCTGGACTGAGTTGGGGGTGAGTTTTGGCGCAGTCCCTTGCGCTGATCAGCCTGGACGCTGATCGCTCTTTCCCCCGTGTTGACCGGCTTTCCCCTCCGGACATCCAGACTCTATCGGTGTGAATCCCCGGCTAAATAGTTTGCGTAAGAGAATTCTTTGCGAAGGTGTACCCCCTTTGGGGGAACGGTTCCCCTGAACTGGGGGGGAAGGCTTTACCGCTACCAATCACAAATTTCTGGGCGATCTCCCTTACTCGGGGCGCGAACCTGCCGATAGTGCTGTTTAGCGTGGACCGGGTGACGGCTCGACTTCACCCACGAAACGACCCGAGACCTGGAGGACAAGTGAGCGCCAACGATGTGTCGGCACTGCTGTGGCGGGAACGTGAGCTTCTCGAACTCCTGCTGTTCAAGCTGGAGGAAGAGCAGCTGCTGCTTACCGCGGGCAAGTCCCGCTGGCTTTCCCACGCCACCCGCGAGGTAGAGCAGGTGATGGATCGGCTGCGTGCCGCCGGACTCACCCGCACCCTCGAAGTTGCCACCCTGGCCGAAGAGTGGGGCGGCGCAGAGAACTCGACTCTTCGACAGTTGGCGGCACTCGCCCCTGACGGCCCCTGGCGCGACATCTTCACCGGACACCTTCGGGCGATGACCGAACTCACCGGCCAGATCAAAGAGCTGCGCGACATCAACGAACGTTTTCTGCGAGCCGCTGTAAGGTCCACCCAGGAGACCCTCGCCGCGCTCAGCCCTGATGCTGGCACCTACGACTCCGAGGGGTTCGCGGGCGGCGCACGTGCCGACGCTCGACTCTTCGATCAGAGGTTGTGAGGAGCGCGTGAGCACTTTCGGAACCCTCAACCCCGCGTACACCGGTCTCGTCGCCGCACGACGAGGGCTCGACGTTGTCGGCCAGAACATCGCCAACGCGAATACTGACGGATACACTCGCCAGCGCGTGACAACGTCCGCCCTGGTTACCGCGCCTTCGTCCCTGCAGATGTCCGCAACATTCACGGTCGGGATGGGCGTGAACGTCGACGGTGTTGCGCGCCTCGGTAGCGACCTGCTTGATGCGCGCGTGCGGTCGGCGACGGCGACATCCGGATACTGGGATGCTCGCTCCAGCGGCATGAGCGCACTCGAGGGAACACTGCAGGAGCCTGGGCCCAACGGTCTCTCCGCCTCGCTGCAGAAGTTCTGGGGCGCCTGGGCGGATCTAGGTAACAACGCGGCCGTCCCCGCAACTGGCGCTGCTCTGATTGCCCAGGCCAACGGACTTGCCTCCCAAATTTCCGGTGGGTACAAGCAGGTGGATGACCAGTGGTCGACGCTGCGCACCGACGCCGATACCAAGGTCGCCTCGCTCAACGATGCTGGCGCACGCGTCGCCACCCTCAACGCGCAGATCCGCACGACCCTTGCCTCCGGTGGTTCCGCGAACGAGCTCATTGACCAGCGCAACCAGCTCACGACCACGATCTCGCAACTCGCGGGTGGCACCGTGCGCAATTTGCCGGATGGCACATCCGAAGTTCTTATCGGAGGAAACGCGCTCGTCTCGGGCGACAAGTTCAACGCGGTCTCCCTCGTCGGCACGTACCACATGGATGCCGCAGGTACCGATCCCGTGCAGTTGAAGTGGGCGAACCCGCCTGGCAACTCGGTGGCGCTCGATGGTGGCGCGCTTGGTGGCACAATTTCCATGCTGGCAGGCGCGAACGGCACCGGAACTGGCGGTCCGATCGCTGAGGCGGCAGCGTCGTACAGCAAGTTCGCCACAGACCTGGCGGCCCAGGTCAACGCCGTGTACTCGACCGGCGCGAACGCTGCTGGCACAACAGGCACAAACTTCTTTAGCTTCGACGCAGCTTTGCCCGCCGCCCTCGGACTCACGGTCATCCCGGCAACCTCCACCGATCTCGCGACAGCAACTCCGGGGGCTGGCGCTTTCAACGGTGATGTCGCGGCAGCGGTCTCGCAGCTCGGCACGAGTAAGACGTCGCCGGATGCTCTCTGGGGCAGCATCGTCGCGGGCATCGGCACGACAGCCCAGACCGCGAATCAACAGTCGACCATGGCCGACCTTTCCGCAACCGCGGCAACGAACAACCAGTTGTCCAACGCCGGAGTCGACCTCGACGAAGAGAACGTGAACTTGCTCAGCTTCCAGCGCGCGTATCAGGGCGCGGCTCGAGTCATGACGGCCATCGACCAAATGATCGACACGCTGATCAATCACACGGGAACGGTGGGGCTCTAAACCATGTTGACCAGAGTTACTAACCAGTCGATCACGCGCAACGCGCAGTTCAACCTGCAGACGGGTCTTGCAGCGTTATCGAAGTTGCAGAATCAGGCGTCCAGCCAGAAGGCAATTTCGGTGCCATCGGATGACCCGGCGGGCACGGCCAAGGCGCTCCAGATTCATGGGCAGCAGGCGTCGACCAGCCAGTATGGGCGCAATATTGCCGACGGCACCGCGTGGTTGAACACCATCGACTCGACGCTCAGCACCGTCACGAGCATCCTGGGCCGCATCCGCGACCTCACTGTGCAGGGTGCCAACGACGGTGCGATGTCACCCACTTCGAAGCAGGCGATTGCCACGGAGCTCACCAGCCTCAAGGGTGAGCTACTCAAGCAGTCCAACACCAGCTACCTTGGCCGCAGCGTCTTCGCAGGCAATTCGGATGCCGGGGTTGCGTTCAATGCGGATGGTACTTTCAATGGCGCAGCCGGCAGCACCGTGCAGCGCAGAGTCGACGCCAATACCACCGTGCGCGTGGATGCAGATGGCTCAGCGGTGTTTGGTACCGCCAGCACGACTCCGGGTTCGGTCTTCACCCTCGTTGATAACATCATTTCTGACCTGCAGAGCGGGGTCAATGTCGGGGCTCGGTTGACCGAAATTGATGCGCGCCAGCAGGCGATCAGTGCCCAACAATCGATCATCGGAACGACAGAAGCCCAAATGGACCGAGCGAGCCAAACGAATGCGAGCCAGACTGTGTCCCTCGAAGCACAGAGATCCTCGGTGGAGGATCTTGACCTCGCTAAGACCATTCTCGATCTTCAAACCCAGCAGACTACTTACCAGACTTCGCTTGGCGTCACTGCGAAAGTGCTGCAGCCCACACTGATGGACTTCCTCCATTGAGCGCCGCACTGAGCTTCATCGCGCCGCCGCCCGGGTTTGAGCCAGCGGTCGACTTCATGCTCGATGACATCGAGGGTGCACACGGTCTTTACGCGCTTCGCCCAGTCAATGACCAGAGCGTGCGTCTCTTCGTGCTCGACGCCGGGATTTTTCTCCCGGAATATACGCCGGAGATTTCAGACGATCAGGCGGCATCGCTCGGCCTCGTCGACGGGGACGACGCACTCGTCCTCGTCGTTGCGAACCCCAGCGAGAGCGGCACCACCATGAACCTCATGGCACCCATCGTCGTCAATTCGCTCAGCGGAAGCAGCGCACAGTTCATCCTCGAGGGAGAAGACTGGCCGCTTCGTGCCCAGCTCACCGCCCGAAGCGCGTAACAGCTCCTCGTTCCCTGATCCACCAGGTTCGCTGAGCTTGTCGAAGGGAGCGCGCAACAAAAATCGGTCCCCTTCGACAAGCCTAGGGAACGACGTCACGCGATAACGGAGCCTTGACGGCGATATCCGACGCCGCTAAAACCTACTTCAGGCGGACAAAGACCGGGCTACCCCACAGGCTCGCCACGTGCTCGACGTAACGGCCCCACACGGGTGAGTTGTACATTCCGCCCGCGCCGTCGTAGATGCCGATGTGCTGACCAGGCCACCAGACGAGGTCCCCCGCCACGGCATCCGCCTTGGCGATCACTACGCCGCGAGCAGCCTGGTGATCCGCACCGCGGGGAAGAGCGATCCCGAATCCGGACATGACGTACTGCACGAATCCATCGCACGAAAAGCTCGTGGTGGGGCTGTTGCCCATGCCGTAGGGAACCTTGCCCACAAACTGGGCGGCATAGGCCAACACTGCAGCGCCGCTATAAACCTGCGCTGGGGGGTTGACCGTGGTGAAGGTGTTGACCGACACAAAGCGGTTGACAGCCACCGTCGGACGCTTGGGCGCAATCGTCACCGTATACGCGTCGCGTACAACATCGGCCTGGCTGGCAGCACTCGAATAATTGACGAGACTCTGAGTGTTCTGCTGCTTCTTTACTGCGACGGCAGGGGTCTCTGCGGCTGCATAAGCGGGGATTGCGACCGTCGCGATAAGGCACGCGGCCGCGGCCATAGCCGCTAGTTTTCCACTGGATTTGGTCATCCGCCGTAGTACCTCCCTGGCTCGGGACATCCCCGAGGTTGCTCTATCGGCTACGCGAGTCTAACGGAATGGTTACGGTTCAGTCACCCCCGTTTCCCGGTTTGGGAGCAAATCGCTGTCATTTTGGTGAATTTTCGGGCGATGTGTACCCCGAAATTCGGTGTCGGGGGTACCGAATACGGTGAGAAAAGAAAAAGACACGAAACACTACATGTAGTGGAATGACAATCGTGTCATTCCGGTTATATAGTGGGAGACCACGCAGGCGCCGACCACGCATCATACGAGTTGTGAGCGGTGACTGGGGGGAATCACTAGAAAACTTTGGAGGACATTATGGATAACGACAACTACGTCGGCGGTTACTCAGTTCCGGTCGACCCGATGGACGACCTGCAGTGCGACAGCTGCCAGTAGGCGGCTGAACCCGCAGACTTCGTCACCCAGCAGTGCGGATGCGTGAATCAACGTAGATCGGCATCTGGTTTCGCTGAAGCCCCGGCCCACCACACGGTGGACCGGGGCTTCGTCGTTTGCCGGCGCCGGTCGTTAGGCTTGCCGCGTGCCTGTTAACCCCGAACTGCAAGGGCGTGTGTTCCCGCCCGTTCCCTCTTACCTTGTGGGGCGCGAAAAGATCCGCGAATTCTCGCGTGCGGTCTTCGCGACCAATCCCATTAACCACGACGTGGACGCCGCCCGTGCCGCTGGCTACGACGATCTGGTCGGACCACCGACCTTCGCCATCGTCGTTCAAGAAGCGACCCTGGCCCAGCTGCTTGCCGAGCCAGATTCGGGAATCGACTTCACCCGTGTTGTGCACGGTGACCAACGATTCAGTTACTCTCGCCCCATTGTTGCGGGCGACGAGCTCACCGCGACTCTCACCGTGGCCAGCGTGAAGTCCCTCGGTGGGCACTCGATGGTAACGGCAGAGTCCACCATGGTCGACGCGACGGGCGCGCACGTCGTGACCGCGACATCCACTCTCGTCGTCAGGGGAGACGAATGAACGCCACTCCTGCTCTGGCATCGCTCACCGTCGGTGACGTGGTCGCCGAGGCCGACTTTGGGCTCACGCGCGACTCGCTCGTTCGCTACGCGGGAGCATCCGGAGACTTCAATCCCATTCATTACCGCGACGATGTCGCCGTCGCGGTCGGACTGCCCGGAGTGCTCGCTCACGGGATGCTCACCATGGGTCTCGCCGTGCAGCCGGTGGTTGAGTGGGCCGGTGATCCCGGTCGCGTTGTCGACTATCAGGTGCGCTTCACGCGCCCCGTGCTCGTGGATGCCGTAGCCGGAGCGGTCGTCTCCGTCACGGCCAAGGTCGGGCAGCTGGATGCCGAGACGCAGATCGCGCGCATCGATCTCACCGTGACCTTCGGAGGCGACACCGTGCTGGGCAAGGCGCAGGTGCGCGTGAGTCTCGCGCCGTGAGCTCCGGGTCCGTTCCTTTCTCCGAGCTGACCACCCTGAAGGTCGGCGGCCCAGCGAACGAGTTGTTCGCTCCGGCGCACTCACGGGAGCTCATCGACACCGCGCTCGAGGTGTGGGCGAGCGGTGATGACTGGCTGCTCCTCGGCGGCGGCAGCAACACGGTGATGGCGGATGAAGGATTCGACGGCACGGTGATTCGAGTCGTTACCCGTGGTATCGAACGACTTCGCACAGAACCCGACGATGGCGCGCGTTCAGTGCGTCTGCGGGTGCAGGCGGGCGAGTCGTGGGATGAACTCGTGGCTTACACGGTCGAGCACGGCTGGACTGGCATCGAGGCGCTCTCTGGCATCCCCGGTTCTGTTGGGGCGGCGCCGGTGCAGAACATCGGCGCCTATGGCCAGGAACTCGCCTCGAGTCTGGTTGCCCTTGAGTTTCTCGACTATGAGAGCAGTGAGCTGCACTGGGTTCCGGTTGCAGAACTAGGGCTCGGGTACCGC
>JBDTAD010000524.1:0-4581 GCA_039924815.1 Lacisediminihabitans sp. | reverse complement strand
GTGCAGGATCGACTGCGACTCTGGGGCTGGAGCGTATTCCAGAAAACTCATGATTGCTCTTTCTGTGTGACTGTCTGTGGCGGGCGCTCGACAAGCTCCGCGACCGGGAGGGAGGGATCGAGTTAGTCGATGGTGACGTAGTCTGGGCCGCTGTAGTGGCCGGTGCTGAGCTTCTGACGCTGCATTAACACGTCGTTGAGCAGGCTCGATGCGCCGAAGCGGAACAGGTGCGGATCGAGCCAGTCCTCGCCCGCAGTTTCGGCCACGGTGACGAGATAGCGGATTGCGTCCTTGGAACTGCGGATGCCGCCTGCCGGCTTCACGCCAATCTTCTCCCCCGTCACTCGATGCCAGTCCCGCACCATCTGCAGCATCAGCAGGGTGACCGGAAGGGTCGCCGCCGGAGCCACCTTGCCCGTGGAGGTCTTGATGAAGTCTCCGCCGGCCAAGATCGCGAGCCACGACGCTCTGCGCACGTTGTCGTAGGTGTTCAGCTCGCCCGTCTCGAGGATCACCTTGAGATGGGCGTACGTGCCGTCATCGCGACGGCAGGCGTCTTTGACCGCGACGATCTGGTCGAAGACGACGCCGTAGCGCCCGGAGAGAAACGCGCCACGGTCGATGACCATGTCGATCTCGTCTGCTCCGGCGAGCACAGCATCCTGCACGTCGGCGAGCTTCACGCGCACGGATGCGCGACCGCTCGGAAACGCCGTCGCGACCGAGGCAATCTGGATGCCGTCCGGCGAATGCGCGGAACCGAGCGCCTCAAGGGCGTACCGCACCATGTCGCCGTAGACGCACACCGCGGCAACACGTGGTGTGGAAAGGTCGGACGGGTCTGGCGTCACTGCCTTCGCGACCAGCGAGCGCACCTTGCCCGGGGTGTCTGCGCCCTCAAGGGTGGTGAGGTCGATCAGAGAGATGATCTTGTCAAGGGCCCACGCCTTCGAGGTTGTCTTGATCGAGCGCGTGGCGAGATCGGTCGCGCGCGCCTCGAGACCAACAGCGTCGACGCCGGGCAGCCCCTCAAGGTGCAGCCGCAGGCTCTTCTCGGTCAGGTCACCGCCGAGCAGCTGCACCGCGCGCTCCGCGGGTGCCAAAGCAACAGGTTGTGTGAGAGTCATCTTTTCTCCTCCAGTAGTGCCTGCGCCGTGGTTTCGTCGGTCACGAGCACGGTACATAGTCCGCTCATGACGACGGCACGGGCGACATCGTGTTTGGCTTCTCCAGAGACGACGAAGATCGCCGTCTCTGCTGAGCGAAGTTGATCGAGCCCGAAACCGACCGTGCGCTCGTCGAGCGCGGGATCGACGGTGTTGCCATTGGCGTCGATGTAGCGGCCGACAACGTCGCCGACAGCACCCTTGCGCACGAGCTCCGCAACATCCCCCGTGGTCAAGTAGCCGCTGTCGACGAGTACAGAACTTTCATCGGCAACGCCGGCGCTGTAGAGATAGGCGGATGCCGTGGTCGCCAATTCCAGCACCCCGGCAACCGTGCGATCGGCTTCGATCGCGAGTTTGGTTTCGATCCGCTCGAGGATCGCGGGGCTCGGCAGCAGCACGGCGTGGCCCGAAGCTTTCTCCGCGATCATCGCGGCCGTGGTTGCGGCCGTTCCGGCACGGCGGTTCAAACTCACGCCACCGTTGATCTGAACAACGGTGACGCCCGTGGCCCAGCCGTCTCTGAGCCGATCGGCCACCTCACTCAGCGTGCGCCCCCAACTGATTCCGAGCGTTCTCGGGACCGGGCGCAGGGCAGCCAGGTAGTCAGCGGCGGCCTCGGCAACCCGAGCTGACAGTTCGTCGGCTGCGCCCTCGTTCACGCCGGGGATAACCACGGCATCCTTGAGCCCGCAACGCTCACGAAGTTCACGTTCGAGCCCGAGTCGCCGCGCTCTGGGATGCACAATCTCGATGCGCACGATGCCGTCCTGGCGCGCTTGGCTGAGCAGACGGCCCACCTTCCAACGGGTGATTCCGAGCAGCGCACCGATTTCATCCTGGGTTTTGTCGTCGTCGTAATAAAGCTCGGCGACGCGAACAGCTTGCAGTTCCGCTTCGGGAATCATGGGCACCTCCTCTGGCTTCAAGGCTAGGCGCGATCGCAGCCGATTCCAACATCCGTTGCCTCTTTCGCTCAAACGAGCAGATTAAGAGCGAACGGATGCGCAGGAGAGCGGGTCAGCCTCGGGTCGCGAAGCCGTCGCGGTAGCCCGCCCACGCTGCGATTCGATCTCGATCCCAGTTCGCCCAGTCCACCGGATGACCGCGCAGCAGATCCTCGAGTTGATCAAGACTGATCATCCAATTGGCCCTCACGCTCGCGACGAACGCCGCGTCAAGTTCCCGCGTCACGGTGAGCTTCAACCGGGTGGAAAGGCCCCGACTACCGCCCTCACAGGGTTCTAGTGCGAACTCGAGACGCCCACGATTGTTCGTATCGACGACCAGGAGTGCGTATTCGCGGTACTCCGCGATGGTACCGATAGTCGGTGGTTGGTCGGCGCTATACAGCCAGATGAGGTCGTAGCGCCCGCCATTAAACGGACTAATCCTGGCTTCTGCGAGCCAACCAGAGACGAGCGCGTCGTCGACGAGCGCGTCCCAGACGATCATGGGCGATAGCTCGATCTGGCGCTCAAAAACCAGTTCCATTGCGGCCACGCTGCAACTGTACGCCGCGGAACAGACCAGGCGCAGCCGTCCCATAAGCTTGGGGCCATGACCCGCAGCATCGCACTCGCCGTAGATATGGGTGGAACCAAAGTCGAAGCGGCAGTGGTCGATGACACCGGTTCCGTGCTGGCCGAAACCCGCTTTCGCGCACCAACCGGTCCTGGCCGCAGTTCCGAGGAACTCGCCGCGAGTGTCACGAGCGTCGTAGACCAAGCTGTCGCCGCGCTCCCCGCCGGAGCCCGGCTCGACGGCGTTGGTATTGGCTCTGCCGGACCTCTTGTTGAGGCGGAAGGATTGGTATCCCCGCTCAATTTGCCAGTCTGGCGCGGCTTCCCCCTGCGCGAACTCGTTGCCTCCCGAGTGGACGCGCCAGTATCACTGCGCATGGACGGCATCTGCATCACCCTTGCCGAGCACTGGGTGGGTGCGGCTCGCGGCTACAACAACGTCATGGGCATGATCGTCTCTACAGGTATCGGCGGTGGGCTCATCCTGCACGGAAACACGGTCTCCGGCCCCACCGGTAACGCCGGGCACATTGGGCACGTCGAGGTTGCGGGATTCACTGACCCGTGCCCCTGCGGCGGCATTGGCTGTGTCGAAGCAATTGCGTCAGGCCCGATGACCGTGGCGTGGGCTCGCAGACAAGGTTGGGCGGGCATGACCGGCGAGGAGCTGAGTGCGAGTTTCGACGCTGGTGACCCCATCGCCGCAGCGGCGGTCGAGCGTTCGGGCCGAGCGATCGGCCAGGCGATTGCGTCCGCAACGTCTCTTGTCGACCTCGAGGTCGTGGCCATCGGTGGCGGGTTTTCCCACGTCACCCCGACACTGTTCAACCACATTCGCACCGCCATCGCCACGCGAAAGCAGTTCGGCTTTGTCACCAAGGTGAAGGTCGTACCGAGTGGGTTGTCGAGCGATGGGCCACTCATTGGGGCCGCAGCACTCATCCATCGATCAGAAGTGCTCTCCTGACGCTGAGGTGCTGATCAGAACTGCCGCTGATCAGGGCTTAGAGGCGACTGGCCTGTGCCACTCGTCTTCGATCATCCGCGAATGCGAAAGCACGACCCCCGCTGCAATCGGTGCCAGCGCCACGATCGTGAGAAAGACGAGCGGCCAGACCCAACCACCGCTCACCTCGTGCAGCACTCCGAAGATTAGTGGCCCAGTCGCCGCAATGGTGTACCCGACGCCCTGCGCGAAGCCACTGAGCGCCACTGAACCCTCGTGGGTTCGGGTTCTCGCGTTAATCAGCACAAGCGCAAGCGGAAAGAGCAACCCGCCAAGTCCTGCAATGCACACCCACAGCCAGGTCGCCACCGTGGGCATCAGCAATAGGCCGAGGTCCCCAACGACGAGCAGCACAACAGCACCCTGGATGATGACGCCAACATTGCGCATTCGGGCTGCCAGTACCGGCACCAGCATCGACATAGGCAATCCCATGGCCGCGTAGAGGCCGAGGAGGGTGCCCGCTTCGGCCTGGCTGCTGCCCGCGATGTCGTGGAGCATGTCGGGCATCCACGCGAAGAACGTGTAAACGTTTATGGAAGAGACACAGAACACGACCATCACGGCCCAGGCCACGGGGGTGCGCCACACCCGGCCCATCGCGGCCGCGGATGCTGTCTCAATCTCTTCAGTGGTCGGCTGTGCGGGCTCTGTGCGATTCGCTCTGGCCCGCACCAGAAGTGTGCACCACGGCACGAAGGCGATCAGGGCCGTCACCGCCCACATCCCGAGCGAGGTACGCCAGCCGGCACTGTTGGCGACGGGTACGGCGATGAACGGCGGAATGAACGTGCTCACGGAGATGACAGTCGCGTACAAGGACGTGACCAGGCCGACACGGTCAGGGAAGTAGCGTTTGACCAGCGGCGGCAAGAGGACATTGCCG
>JBDTAD010000523.1:0-5448 GCA_039924815.1 Lacisediminihabitans sp. | reverse complement strand
GTGAGCAGGTTTTTCCCGCCACGAGGGTAGAAGATCGATAGTAAGGAGTATCGCGTGACCACACTCAGACTTGCCGTTATCGGAGCGGGACCCGCGGGGATCTATGCCGCAGACACCCTGCTCAAGGCTGAGAAGCACTTTGACGTCTCGGTCGATATCTTCGAGCAACTCCCTGCGCCCTACGGGCTCGTGCGCTACGGAGTCGCGCCCGATCATCCGCGGATCAAGGGCATCATCAACGCGCTGCGGGATGTTGTCGACAGTGGCAACATCCACCTGTTCGGCAACGTTCTCTACGGGCGAGACATCACGCTCGATGACCTGAAAGCGCACTACAACGCCGTCATCTTCTCCACCGGGGCGGTGCGGGACGCCGCTCTCGACATCCCGGGTATCGAGCTTGAGGGCAGCTTCGGTGCCGCCGATTTTGTGAGCTGGTACGACGGCCATCCGGATGTGCCCAGGGACTGGCCGCTCGACCACAAAGAGGTCGCGGTCATCGGCAACGGCAATGTCGCACTCGACGTGGCACGCATGCTCGCTAAGCACGCGGATGACCTGTTGACTACCGAGATTCCCGCGAATGTGTACGACGCGCTCAAGAGCTCTGCCGTCACCGATGTGCACCTGATTGGACGCCGCGGCCCATACCAAGTGAAATTCACCCCGCTCGAATTGCGTGAGCTGGGCGAACTCGACGACGTGGACATCATCGTGCACGACGAGGACTTCGTGATGGATGCCGCCTCGCAGCTTGCGATCGACACGAACAAGCAGATTCTGGTGCTCAGTCGCATCATGGGCAGCTGGCGCACACGGGAGACCGGCTCGGCCTCCCGTCGTCTGCACCTGCACTTCTACGCGAAGCCACTCGAGCTGGTCGGAGATGACAAGGTTGAGGCGATCCGCTTCGAGCGCACTCGCCCGAACGGCGAGGGTGGCGTCGAGGGCACCGGCGAGATTCGCGAGATCGCTGTGCAGGCCGTCTATCGCGCCATCGGCTACTTCGGCTCACCACTGCCCGGGGTCCCTTTCGATGATCATCGCGGGGTGCTTCCCAATCGCGAGGGGCAGGTCCTCGACGACAACGACCAGCAGGTGCCGGGCGTGTATGCGGTTGGGTGGATCAAGCGTGGCCCGGTCGGACTCATTGGCAGCACGAAGAGCGGCGCGCAAGAGACGATCAAGCACCTCATCCACGACCAGGCCAACTGGTGGAGCCCCGAGCATCCGGAGCCGTCTGCGGTGATCGACCTGCTCGGGAGCCGCGGCATCGAGTACACGGACATCGACGGATGGCACGCCCTCGACCAGCATGAGCTTGCGCTGGGTGAGGCGGCCGGCCGCACCCGCATCAAGGTCGTGCCCCGCGACGAAATGGTGAAGATTTCCCGGCCGGGAACTGACCAGTAACTACTGCACAGCGGCAGTGAGCCTCGCCACGTTGTCGAGCCATTGCGAGCGCAGCGGGCGGGCTAGCCACTCGTCGAGGAAGAGTTCCTTGCTGTTCGCGCGATAGCTCTCTTCCACTGCTCGCAGCTGGTCAACGATGTGACGTCCATGCACCATCACCGAGATCTCGAAATTGAGGGAGAAGGAGCGCATGTCCATGTTGCTCGACCCAATGACAGCGACGTCATCGTCGATGGTGAAGTGCTTGGCGTGCAGCACGGTCGGGGACGCGTAGCGCCAGATTCGCACGCCGGAGCGCAGCAGCTATTCGTAGTAGCTGCGCTGCGCGTGGAACACCAGTGGCTGATCGGCGACGGCTGATACGAACAATTGCACGTCGACCCCGCGGTACGCCGCGTTGGTGATGGCATACAGCATGGAGTCATCCGGCACGAAATAGGGGCTGGTGATGATCACCTTGTGCTGCGCGTTGTAGAGCATGCCGTTGAACAGTCGCAGGTTGTTCTCGTGCTCGAAGCCCGGCCCGCTCGGTACGATCTGCGCGTCGATAATGTTCTGGCTCGTTTTCTCCGGTGGAACCTTGGCCGCCTCGCGGGTGAGCAGCTCGTCGGTCTCGCTGTACCAATCGGTGACGAACAGCGCGTTGATTCCGGCCACGATGGGTCCCTCGAAGCGCACCATGAGGTCTTTCCACTGGAGTCCGCGGCGCACATTCGACCGTTTGTTGTAGCTGCGGTCGATCATGTTCTGTGAGCCGGTGAAACCGACCATCCCGTCGATGATCACGAACTTTCGATGATTGCGCAGATCCGGGCGCTGGTATTTTCCGCGCAGCGGCTGAACAGGCAGCATCAAACGCCAGAGTGCGCCGATCTCATCGAGCTTGCGGATGGTCTTGCGATACCCGGGGGAGCGACCTGACGCAACATGGTCTAGCAGTACGCGCACGGTGACTCCACGGGCAACAGCAGCCTCAAGCGCGGCGAAGAACGGCGCGGTGGTGTCGTCTAACGACAGGATGTAGAACTCGACATGCACGTGCTTCTTGGCTGTTCCAACAGCCGCGGTCATCGCAGCCAACGACTCCGCGTAGTCCGTGTACAGCTTCGCGGTGTTGCCGCCCACCAGCGGCATCGAACCCAGGTTGCGGTTGAGCTCGGCCATGGAGTCGAGCCAGAAGGGGAACTCCGGGTCCCGCACGACATCGTCCATGCCCTCGGTGGTCTCGAGGATGTACTCGTTGATCTCTGCCTGCTTCTCGCGCCGACGCTTCGGCAGCTTCGTACTTCCCAGCAGTAGGAACAGCAGGAACCCGACATAGGGAATCAGGAAGATCGCGAGCAGCCACGCCGTTGCCGTCTGCGGCTTGCGGTTGCGGGGCACGTAAGCGAGGGCAAACACCCGAATGGAGAGGTCGACAAGTACAGCGAGAGTGACAATCGCAGGGACAATCCACGCGTCAAACATCCGGAACCCCCAGGACTCGGTGAGTTCGATTAGCGATAGTTGATGAACTGGAGGTCGACATCTAGATCAGCGGCTTTGAGAATGGCCATGGTCTGCTGAAGGTCGTCACGGCTCTTGGAGCTGACCCGCAGTTCATCGCCCTGGATCTGGGACTTGACCGACTTGGGGGCGTCGTCGCGGATGATCTTATTGATCTTCTTCGCGTCCTCCTGGGCGATGCCCTGCTTGATCGCTGCCTCGATGCGGTACTCCTTGCCAGAGGCGTAAGGATCTCCTGCGTCGATACTGCGTAGTGAGATGCTGCGCTTGATGAGCTTCTGCTCAAACACCTCGAGCACGGCCTTGGCCCTCTCTTCGGCGTTCGCTTTAATGAGGATCTTCTCGCCGCTGAAGTCGATCGAGGCGCCCACGTTTTTGAAGTCGTATCGCTGCGCGATTTCCTTCTGGGCCTGATGCAGAGCGTTGTCGAGCTCCATCTTGTCGACCTTGCTCACGATGTCAAAGCTGGAATCTGCCATGTCAGCAGCTTAACCGGCAATGCCCGGCATGATGGGAGGCACCATGGTCCACCTCAGAACCGTCATCATTACCGTCGCCGCTGTTGTCGCTGCGCTCGCCGTGGCAATCTTCGCCATTGTCGCCTTCCTTGCCCCGGATGTCGTGAAGCTTCCCACGAGCTCGCCCCGCGCCACGGTGGTTACCTTCGCTCCACTACCTAAGGCGAGTCCGTCGGATCCGGGCCCGGGCGTGGTGAACACGGCAGACCCCGGATGGATCGCCAACGTTGCGGCGGCTACGAGCATCCCGGTCACCGCGCTCAAGGCGTACGCGGGAGTGACGCTAGAAGTGGCGGCAGCGAACCCGAAGTGTGAGCTGTCCTGGAACACGCTCGCCGGCGTCGGCTGGGTGGAGTCCAGGCACGGGCTGATCCATGGCACGACGCTCGGTGCCAACGGCACGCTGACCCCACCGCTGTACGGCGTTGCGCTCAACGGCAATGGCTTCGCGCTCATCCCCGACTCGGATGGCGGCTCCATCGACGGGGACAAAGCCGGCGACCGTGCCGTCGGACCCATGCAGTTTCTGCCAGACTCCTGGCGCAACTGGCACACCGATGCCAATGGTGACGGGGTTGAGGATCCGCAGAATATTTTCGACGCCACGATGGCCGCGGCCCACTACCTGTGCCGTGCTGCGGGCACAATGGGCACCCAGAACGGCTGGCAGGTGGGAATACTCGCCTACAACAGCTCGCACCAGTACCTCAACGACGTGATGGATGCCGCGAACCGCTACGCGTCCGACGCCGCTGCGACTCTCGCCAAGCCCTAGCTAGAGCGAGGGACGCGCGGTACTAGATCGCACGATCAGCTCGTGCGGCAGCGGAGTGTTGAGTGACCCTTTGCGGCGACCGGGTAACAACTGTTCCATCAGAATCTCCACGGCTTTCTTGCCCTGCAGCGCGGGAAACTGAGCGACGGTAGTCAGGCCGAAGAAGTCGGCAAGCTCGTGGTCGTCGATTCCTATGACGGAAAGGTCTTGCGGAACTCGCATGCCCAGATCCCGAGCCGCGAGAATCGTGCCGATCGCCATCTCGTCGCAGGCAGCGAAAACCGCCGTGGGGCGGCTGCGCGGGTTGCCCAGCAATTGTTTCGCCGCGGCGTAGCCCGCCTGCATGGTGAAATCCGTCTCCCGCACCAAGCCCGGGTCGGGTGTGATGCCCACAGCAACGAGCGCGGCCTCATATCCCACCCGGCGATTCGTCGGCAAATGAAAGTCTCGCCCGTGGTCGGGGCTCCCGCCGAGGTGGGCGATGTCCTTGTGACCGAGCGCGAGCAAGTGCTCCGTGGCTAACCTGGCAACCGCGACGTCGTCGATGCTCAGGGTGCGCACACCGGGAAGGGGACCGCCGACGCCGACGATGGGCTTGTTCATGTCGAGCAGGCGTCCGACTTCGCCGGGCGTCAACTCCAAGGAGATAGCGATGACCGCATCCACTCTCTTGCGCAGCAGGAAGTCTTCGAACACACGGCGACGACCTTCGCCGCCGCCACTGAGGTTGTAGAGGGTGAGGTCATAGCCGCCTTCGAGAAGTGCGCTTTCGGCACCCTCGAGCACCGAGCTGAAGAACCAGCGACTGAGTGCCGGGATGACGACGCCAACATTCCTGGTGCGCCCGGTGGCGAGGCTGGAAGCGCTCGAACTCACGACGTAATCGAGTTCCTGGGCCGCAGTCACGACTTTTTCACGCGTGGCGACCGACACCGTTCCCTTGCCGCTGAGTGCCCGCGAGACGGTGGCGGTGGAGACGCCTGCGAAGTCTGCGACGTCCTGAATGCTGGGCATGGTTCCTCCGCCTGCATCCTAACTGTCGGTTTTGCGGGCGGTGATTTTCAGATTGCTCCGCACCCTGTATTCTTGATGAGCGCCTTCGGTCAGATGACTACATGTGGTCGGCGGCGTATGGCAAGTTACCCAAGTGGCCAAAGGGATCTGACTGTAAATCAGACGGCGTAGCCTTCGTGAGTTCGAACCTCGCACTTGCCACCACTGCCAGAGGCCCGGCGA
>JBDTAD010000522.1:0-3033 GCA_039924815.1 Lacisediminihabitans sp. | reverse complement strand
GAACGACATCGAAGGGCGGAACTCACTGATGAGCGTCATGATGCGACTCTCGCTGTCGTTGTAGAGGCCCTCTAGCTCGCCGGACTCCTCATAGATCGCAAGCACGCCGTTGTCAGCGCCGCCATTGCCGTCGGTCATGTCGATCTTCACGATCGCGTGCCGACTTAGCAGTACTCGAACCACGGAGATCTCGTCGAGGACCTGGATCTTCAATAACGAGGGGGAGGGAGAGGATGCGCCCTTCCGCCCCATATTCTCAAGACTGATCTCACCGTTTATGCGCTGAAGAAGCGAATCACGGATGTCACTGGGCTCGAGGGTGGAATCACCTTGAATCGATGCAAGGTACTTAGTAACGGCGCGCTCGACGAGCGTCTCAGAACCGGTCGGACGGAACGGCCTCGAGGAGGCGTCTGGCGCTTGCTGCGCTCGAGCATCTCCTGAAGCAGGACCGTCCTCCGCCTTTACCGCCTGTTGTAGGAGTGATTGCGTTCCCTTTTCTTGTTCGGTGTCTGCTGGTAACGTCATGAATATGTAGGTCCTTTCAACCGATCAACGAGGGGCAACTCGTCGGTTCGAAATGAATATCGTGTGGAGCGCCCCGGCAGATGCCGGGGCGTTTTGCTTGTGCTTTTGCTTGTCTCGTCGATCCCGCGTTCTTGCGCGATCACACTTCTGCGGCCTCCAATCGCTCCTCGATCCACGCGTCAATGTCGGCCTGACGCCATCTCACCGCGTTCCCGCCGAGCTTGAGGGCGCGGGGCAGTGACTCGCCGATCGAACGTTTGCGGTAGATAGTCGATACCGACATCCCTGTCTGAGCGGCCAGGTCATTCACGTCACGGAGTGCGTTTTTACTCTCGGTCATTCTTTTCACCTTTCTTAACCAGAATTGCGTAGCTTGTGAAAGACGTTAGCACAAGCAACAAGTTACTGGTAGCCTGTGGCAGATGGAAGCAAAGACTTACGCGGAAGCAGTTGGGGCGTTCCTGCGCGCCTACCGACTGGAACACGGAATCACGCTGGACTCAATCGCACAGGTCGGGCGGGAGTTCGGGTCGACTTGGAGTCTGTCTAGCGTCCAGTCCATCGAGGGTGGCAGAGCTGCTCCGACGCTTCCAACTCTGCTGACCCTTGCACTCGTCCTTGGGCGCTTGTCTGGCGAGCCGCTCAGGCTCGCGGACCTTTTGGGCTCCGCGAAAGCGCTCGACCGACCATACGTAGACGGGCCCGACCAGCCCGTTTTGAGATCTTGGGTCGAGCGAGCCCTGTCCGGATCCAAAGTTGAACTGACGGATGCCGACTACGAACACAAGCTCGATAGACCAGCTCCCGTCGAAGAGGAGGAGCTAGAACGTGCTGTCGCGCGGCGCGGTACAGCGCCCCTGACCGAAGAAGAGCGTCACTTCCAGGTCGATGCACTTTGGGAGGCGATGAATGAACCACCTGAGCCCGGCGAGTACCGTCGTTCTCGACGGCCGAGGGTCAGCTTGGCGGAGTCTCGCGCCGCGAAGAAGCTGGGCATCCAGCCGCTTGTAATTCAACAGCGAGCAATCCAGCTCTGGGGACGTTCACTCGAGGCGGAGGCGCTTGACAGGGCCGGTACGGACAGCACCGCCCAAGCGCGCGGCCGCGTCACTCGCGTCCTCGTCGACGAGATCCGAGACTCCGTGGAGGACCCGCGCTGATGGCTCGCCCGAGAATGGGAATCGGGACCTACGGCACCGTAAACACAGCCGAAGTACAACCAGGAAAGTGGCGAGCGCGCACGCGTTACCGCTTTGCGGACGGAAAGGCGCGTCAGGTTGAAAAATACGGTCCGAGCAAGGCCAAGGCACTCTTTTCACTGAAGCAGGCGCTGATCACCGTCGAAGCGAGTCGAGGCGGTGAACTGAAACCAACCACGACCTTGCGTGTCCTCGCTCAGATGTTTCTGGATGCTAAGCGTGACGTCGGGCGGTCAGAGGGCACCTTGGAGACTTACGGCTACGCGGTTACCGCGCACATTGTTCCAAGAATCGGCGACCTTACCGTCGCCGAGGCCAGGCCAGAACGGCTGCAGCCGTTCCTTAACCGGGTGGAGAAGGAAAGTGGGGCCGGTGCCGCGAAGAACTGTCGTTCGACGCTCAGCGGCATGATGGCGTTAGCGGTTGTCAACGGGGCGACTGACCGGAACCCCGTACGAGATCTGGATCGAATCTCTCACCCGAAAGGGAAACGGAGAGGTAGCAGCGCAATTCCAATCGACGAGCTGCCCACGTTCCTCACCAAGGTGCGCGCTGACGCTGATCTGCAGAACTGGGACACAGTCGAACTGATCGAATACATGCTTTCGTCGGGCTGGCGTGTAGCGGAGGCTTGCGCCCTCGACGTCGCCTCGATTGATTTCGGCGCCGGCACCGCCACTGTCGAGGCCATCAACGTGCGCGTTACAGGCAAGGGGATTATTCGCCAAGATTTCCCCAAGACCGAGAAGTCCGCGCGCGTGACTTTCTTGCCTTTGAAGACGATCGATCTGCTGCATCGCCGTCACGAACGGCTGAAGGAGTTCACCACACTGCTGTTTCCTACTCCGTTGATGCGCCTGCGTGATCCCTCGAACACGCAACGAGAGATCAGAGATCGACGCGACATGCTCGGGTATCCCGAGCTGTCGACACACTCGTTCCGTAAGACCGTAGCGACAATTCTGGACAAGGCGGGGCTGTCGGCTACGGAAATCGCGGACTACCTCGGGCACGAGAACCCATCGATGACCCAAGACGTCTACATGAATACGCTGAAGGGATCGAGCCGTGCCGCGGAAGTTCTAAGTCTGCGTCTGGATGGCCTGATCTGAATGTGCGGGGTTTATGCGGAGTGACTGACTGAAATAAAAACAAAACCCCCGGCTGACCAGGGGTTTTGTGGCTCCGACCGGCGTCGATCCGGTGACCTTTCGATTTTCAGTCGAACGCTCTACCAACTGAGCTACAGAGCCCTGCACGAGTGCAGAAGGCACGGCCGTCTGGCGAGAGATGACCGTGCCTTGCG
>JBDTAD010000521.1:0-2410 GCA_039924815.1 Lacisediminihabitans sp. | reverse complement strand
TTTACGTGCCGGATGGGTACAGTGCAAACCAATCCCGTTGGTCTTAGCCTGAGTGCATGCACACCACGCGCGGCCTTGACCGACTGGTATTTTTCACCGACGCCGTCTCGGCCATCGCCATCACCCTGCTCATTTTGCCCCTGGTCGACTCCGTGGGCGCTGCGGCTGCTCGTGGGCTCGACGCGACACAGTTCATCGGCGCGAACCTGAATGGAATTGGCGCGTTCGCGCTGAGTTTTGCGGTCATCGCCCAACTCTGGATGACTCACCACACGCTGTTCGAACATGTAAAGGCATACAACCGGCCGCTTGTACTCCTCAGCATGTTGTGGGCGTTCACGATAGTCGTTCTACCGCTGCCCACGGAGATGATCTCGCAATTCAAGACCTCGCCCGCGAGCGTCGGCCTCTATATAGGGACGATGGCGGTGAGCAGCCTCGCTGTGACCTCGATGGTCTTGCTCATCCGCAGGCACGCGAAGATCGAGCTCACCGAGAATCCCGTCACCTCGAGTGCGACCTCCGGCAGCGTGATCTCAACGATCCTGTTCTTCGTCGCGCTACTCATCGGAGTGCTGATACCCGCCGTCAACTTCTTTGCACTGCTGATACTCCTGTTGGGCTTTCCGCTGCAGTACTTTTACGGCCGGCGACACACAGCGAAGCGCGCCACCACACCTGCGAACTAACCCCAGTTGACGTCGAACCCGTCCAGCGTGCGGACCGTTGCCCCAGTGGCGATATCGACAATCACCGTGGCTACGTTCCTCGACCTCGCGTTGCGAAGGTATCCATCCGAGACGCTGTGTGCGGTATCCAGCGTCTCTTCGACCACAACATATTGGCCGTTGGGCGAAACGCTGATGCCCTCGATGCTGTCCGTGCCATCCACGCTTTGAAAGAGCACCTTCGAATTCGTGCCGTCTTCGTAGACAACCGGGATGTGATACTTCGCTGTCGTCTCGTTGTAGGTAGCGACCTTCTGCACCCTGGCCGTACCGCGTCCGATCAGCACGAGATCACCCCCGAACGGAACGGCGCCATCGATCGCCACCGGCAGCAGGGGGGTCTCTTTTCCGGAAGCGAGTGAGTACGCAAAGTTGTTTCCCAGCGAGTCTCCGACCACGAGTGAAGCACCGTCGGGCGAGACACCGTTGAGCGCGCTGTAGTAGCCCAGCGGCGTCGGCTTCGCCGGGTGTAGAGCATCCACGAGCATAAGACTCTGATCGGTGGTCTGCGCGACGATGCTTGTGCTCCCCGGAAGGAATAACCACGAAAGAACAGCTGCTGGCTTACCGTTCAGGCCCAGCACGGGCGTGACCGTGTGCGCGAGGTTGAAGTTCAGCGTCATCAGGGTGCTGGAGTCGTGCACATCAGCGCCGCCACCGGGGGTGAAGACGAACCCGAGAACGCCGGCGGTGGCATCCGTCTGAAGGCTATCGATTGCACCGCCCGGCGTCGGAAGCATCACATTTTCCACCGCACGTCCCGACAGATTGACGAGCGACAGCGAGTTGGTCTTGTCTGCGTTGAGGGTGACGACGGCCAGCGCGGTCGGGAACACCGCAAACTCCTGGATGTGCGGTGCGGAATACACCTCTTTATCGACAGCACCCTTGAGCCCCGTCTGATAGATGTGGTCAACCTGCTGGGGCTCATTGGGCCTAGCCCGATGAAGATAGAACAGCGTCGCGCCCGCTGTCGTGAAGGAGTACCGGATGGTCGAGGGCTGCTGCTCGTACAAACTCGTGACGCGTCGCACCGACACCGTGTACTTGGTCGCGTAATGGAGCGTGTCGCGGAACTGCACCGCAATGATGGAACCCCCCGAAGAGACAGTGAAGTCCGTCGCGGGCGTAATCGTCACCTGGTCGGCTCTGACCTTGGCAATCGCCTGATTGGTGAAGAGGCGCAACTGTTGGCCCGACTGCGCGACAACTTGTTTCGTGTCGACCTGAGCGCTCGAGAGTTTTGCGCCCTGGTAATAGCCGAGTCCCAGAAAAGCGGCGCACAGGATGAGCAGCGCTGCGACCGTGATGCTAAACGATCGCCGAAAGGATGCCCGGCGCCTTTTCTCACCGGCTCCGCCCCTGGCCCGCGTTTCAGTAGAGGTATGGCTCACTGGGCTGACTTACCTTGGTGACTTTCTCGGGGACGAGCGCGATCGACTGTTGGCTCTGCTTGCTCGGATTGGTGACGAACCCGCCGACCACGCGCACCCATCCATCACTCTTGAACTCTGACTTCCAATTCGGGTAGTACACGGGCACGCCGACGGGTTGAGCATCTACGGCGCAGCACGTGATCACGAAACGGGAGACGTAAAAAATGTTGCCAGGATCATCCTTGTCTGCCGTGATGAACCCGGTGACATCCACAGACTTTCCGGCGTAGAAACTGGCGTCGCTGG
>JBDTAD010000520.1:0-4537 GCA_039924815.1 Lacisediminihabitans sp. | reverse complement strand
TCCGTCGAGTTTGGTGCTGTTGCTCTGGCTCGCCCGCATACCCAGTGTGTTCCAGTCGTCCACGACGGTGATGCCCGCGGCGCCTCGCTCGATGATCGCGTGGACGAGCTTCGGTGCATCCGCGGAGACAGTGTCCAGGCCGAAGAGGCCCAGTCTGGTCCACACCGGCGACAGGCTCGTGAAGATTTTGGTTCCGGTGAATTCGTAGCTGCCGTCTGGCTGGGGGCGGGCATCCGTCTGACTGCCGAAGAGAACGAGGTCGTTGCCTGCCTCACTGATTGCGAGGGCAAAGACCTCACCGGCCGCAGCCTCGGTGAGGACGAACTCAAGCGAGGAGTCTCCACGGTCACGGAGTGTTTTGGCGATGCCGGTCCAGATCAGGTGCATGTTAATGGCGAGCGCCGTGGCTGGAGCCGCAGCGGCCATCCGAACCTGCTCGCGTGCGAGCTGCTCGAGGCTCAGGCCGAAGCCGCCCAACTCGACGGGAACGAGGGCACGAAGGTAACCCGCGGCCTTCAACTCTTCGAGATCTTCGGCGAAGAAGGCATTGTTCCGGTCGTAGGCTGCGGCCCGTTCGTGGATTCGCCCAAGGAGTTCATCGTCAAGGATGCGGCCGGACACGGGTGGATTCGCTGGGGACATGTCTTTAAGCATCTCAGCATGCAGGAGAATTGACGACACAGTGACTACCGACCCGGAACCTCGCCCGCCTCGGCGCAACGTTCTTGTTGACCTGAGTCCGCTGCGCGAAAGCCCCGCATTCGCCAGGCTCTGGGCAGGAACAGCAATCTCTGGCATCGGCGGCCAGATGACCATCCTCGCGGTGGGCCTGCACATTTACGCCATCACCTCCTCCACCGTCGCAGTCGCACTTGTCGGTGCCTTCGCCCTGATCCCCATGGTGTTCACCGGTCTGTATGGCGGAATGCTCGCCGACGCCTTTGACCGTCGCCTCCTGATGATCATCGCCGCGGTAGTCGCCTGGGGTTCGACCATCGGACTGGCCTCGCTCGCCTGGACCGGAGTGGACGTGGTCTGGCCGTTCTATCTGCTCACGACGGTCAACGCGGTCGCGGCAACCATGATCGGCACGGTGCGCTCCGCGGTACTTCCCCGCATTCTGCCTCTGCGGTTGCTGCCCGCAGCCTCGGCGCTCGGCGGTATCAGCTCCGGTCTCATGATTACGGTGGGGCCAGCACTGGCCGGCGTGCTCGTCGCGAGCGTGGGTTTCGCCTGGACGTACACGGTCGACGTTGTCCTCTTCCTCGCCGCATTCATGGGGATTATGTCGCTGCCGAAGCTGACGCCAGAGGGTGAGATCCACCGGCCGGGGCTCGCCTCGCTCAAATACGGGCTCGCATTCCTGCGCACGGCCCCGAACATCCGCATGTCCTTCATCGTTGACATCATCGCCATGACCTTCGGCCAGCCGCGCGTGCTATTCCCCGCCGTCGGCGCGCTCGTACTCGGCGGTGGTGCGATCACGGTCGGTATCCTCACCGCGGCGGGCGCTGTCGGGGCACTTCTGTGCAGCCTGTTCTCGGGCAAAGTGGGGCAGGTGCAGAGGCAAGGTCGGGCCATTGGGATCGCGATCGTGAGCTACGGCGCGTTCATCGCCGCATTCGGCGTACTGCTGCTACTGGCGGGGTTCGGCGGACCGGTGACCTCATCACTGAGCGGCGCCAAGATGCCCGCCATAGTTGTGGGTGCGGTCCTACTCGCGGGCGCGGGTGCGGCAGACAACGTGAGCGCGATCTACCGGATGACGATGCTGCAGGTCGCCGTGCCGGACAACATGCGCGGGCGCCTTCAGGGGGTCTTCACCGTGGTCGTGACCGGCGGGCCGCGCATCGGCGACATCTACATCGGCATCATCGCCGCGGTCGGAGCTCTCTGGCTGCCACCCTTGCTCGGTGGCATCGTCATCGTGGTGCTCGTTGGAGCGCTCGTGCGCTGGCAACACACGTTCCGCCACTACGACTCGCTCCGACCGACGCCGTAAACCCCGGGCCAGGGGCCGGTTCATAGCCCGTTTCAGAGGCCGACAGGCAGTGGCCCGCTCGCGACGAGGGTTAACCGCTGGGTTGGCCTCGTCATTGCAACGTAGAGCGCGGCAGCTCCGCGCTCGGCTGAGGCGATACTCGTCGGGTCCACCAGCACCACGGAGTCGAACTCGAGACCCTTGGACTCCTGGGGGCTGAGCACGACGATCGGCAGGACTAACCCCTCCGCACCGAGCCCGACTCGGTCACCAAACTCGGCGGAGAGCTGGGCGTACAGCGCTGGCACCGACGCGGACATCGCGATCACCGCGAGGGTGCCCGTGTGGTCGATGGCAAGATCATCGCGCACAGCCTGGGCGACATCCGACACGACCGAGACCGGCCACTCACTCTGCCGCACCGAACGCGCCGGGGTGACCGGCAGCCCGTGCGCAATCGCCATCTTCTCCGCGGCAGAGGCAATCTGGCTCGGCGTGCGGTAGTTGACGGTGAGCTCTTCGAGACGCCAACGATCACCCTCGTGTGAGCGGCCGACGAGCGGTTCGAGTGCCGTGTGCCAGTTTGGTGCGGCGGATGCCGAACCGGCCTGGGCAATGTCGCCCACGATCGTGAAGGAGCGCAGCGGCCCGCGGCGAAGCAGCATCCGCCACTGCATCGGTGAAAGTTCCTGAGCCTCGTCAACGACGATGTGGCCGTAAGTCCAACTTCGGTCCGACGCAGCCCGCTCTGCCGTGGTTGATCGGTCACCGAGTTCGGCGAAATTGTCTGCGAGCGCCTCGGCGTTCACTAGTCCGCCGACCTGCATGTTCTCAATTGCATGCTCAGCGTTCTCGATGTCGCGCTTGCGCTGCAGCTTTGCCTCGCGCTTTTTCGCGGCATCCACAACGTCATACTCACCGAGATGCTCCGCAGCCTCATCAAGCAAAGGCACATCCGACACGGTGAGCGGGGCATCTCTGTCTCGACGCAACAACGCACGCTGCTCGCCCGTCCAGTCCGGAGTGAGCTCGGCAAGCCATTGCGGTCTGGCGTAGAGATCGCGCAACAGCTTCTGCGGCGTTAGCGGCAGCCAGGCCGTATTAAGGGCAACGCGCACGTCATACGAGGTCCGCAGGTCTTCACGCAGCATCGGATAGTCGGATTCGTCGATGGAGTTGCCAGCGTCCCTGAGCTGCTCCGCCCAGCGGCGCGTGAGTTGATTCAGTGCACTCTTGACGAAGGTCACGCGAGCCTCGTTGTGGGGCTTGCCAGTTTCGCGTGCCTTCTGCATGGCTCCGGCGATAACCTGCGGATCGAGCCTCACCCGGTCGCCGTTCACCTCGAGGTCTTGCGGCTCGGAGGTAACCCGCTGGCGCGAGCGCACCGCGCGCGCGATGAGATCCGCCATGAGCGTACTACCCTTAAGCCTGGCGGTCGCTGGCGTGTCCTCCGCACTCGTGTCGACGCCCGGGAACAACTGTCCAACACTCGCGAGAACAACCCCGGTCTCGCCCAGCGACGGTAAGACGGACTCGATGTAGTGCAAAAAGGAACGTGAAGGTCCAACGATGAGCACACCAGAATTACGCAGTCGGTCTCGGTTGGAATAGAGCAGGTATGCGGCGCGATGCAACGCGACGGCAGTCTTGCCGGTTCCCGGACCGCCCTGCACGACGAGAACTCCGCCCATCTGGGATCGGATGATGCGGTCTTGTTCCGCCTGAATCGTCGCGACGATGTCGGACATCCGCCCAGTCCTCTGCGCGGTGAGCGAGGCCAGCAACGCTCCCTCGCCCTGCAGGGTGGAGGAATCGGCATCCAGAAGTTCAGGGTCGAAGATGTCATCTTCAATGCGGATGACCTCGCGGCCCTTCGAGATCAGGTGGCGTCTGGCGCGGGCACCGAGCGGGGTCGCGGCCGTGGCTTGGTAAAACGCGCTGGCTTGCGGAACGCGCCAGTCGAGCAGGATCGGCTGCAACTCCTCGTCGCGGAGCCCAATTCGGCCGATGTAGCGCAACACCGATCCATCGCCGTCGGAGTCCTCAGCTTCGGTACTATCGCCCGCGAATTCAATCCGCCCGAAGGCTAGCCGTTCATTGACCTCGCGCAATTGCACGATCCGGTCTTCATACATACGAGCAAAAGTGTCGCGCTCGGAACGGCTCTGGTGGTTGCCTCCGACATCGAGCTTGCGTACCGCGATGAGCTGCTGTTCGGCCTCATGCTGCAAGTGGTCAAGCCGCGCATAGAGGTTGTGGACGTAGCCACGTTCATGCTGTAGTTCTGTGTCGCTCACGTAGTTATTTCCCTTGAATTCCGGCATCCAATCCTACGCGAAGGAGCGGAAGCGGGTCGACCAGTCAGTTTTCAGCCGCGGGTTGACAGGGACGAAGCGCGGGATCGAGCGGAACGCGACCGGCCGAGTTGAGCAGGTTAGTTGCCAGCATCTGTCCGGCAAATGCGAGCAGCGTCACCCGGCGCGCGGGGCCGAAAGTCTCCTCGAGCTTCGCGTAGACGGCGTCAGGGATGTCGTTCGGGGTCATCGCCAACAGCCT
>JBDTAD010000519.1:0-5728 GCA_039924815.1 Lacisediminihabitans sp. | reverse complement strand
TTTGTGCGGCCGCCGCGGCCAACGTAGACGGTCTTGCCCACCTTGAGAACGTCGCCTCTATCGAGGGTGCCCGGGGACACAATCCGCTCGACTCGCTGACCGAGTCGACGCACCGCCTTCTCAACCGCCTCGATTTCGCCGCGTCGCGACTCCGCACCGGGGCTCGTCAGCACGGCCGTCTTGCCGAACATCACCACGGTGTCTTCGATGAAGACGGAGTCAGCGAATTCGTTCGCGGCCGGAACCTCGCGGATGTCCCAGCCATGATTCGCGAGCGTCGTGACGTACTCATCCCACTGGCTGTTCGCAAGATCGATGTCGACGGGTACACGCTCGAGGTGCGTCAACTCGCCATCGGCAAGACGGTCGGATGGCACACGCACGAGCGCGATCTGTCGCGTCGTTCCGCCGTTGCGACCGCGCGCGAGGCGCGACCATACGGTTGCGCCAAGAGTGACCGTGGCGACGACGAGCGCGATGATGAAGACCAGGTTCGGACCGATGAGCGTCTGCAGCGCGTACTGCGCGACCTCCCCATCGAACGGGTGCCCACCCTCGGTCGCGTGAAGCGAGCTGCCGATGAGCGACCCGAGCGCACCGGCGACGACACCGCTTGCCACGGCCGTATACCAGCGCGTAAATCCACCCACGAGGGCGAGCACAACCGAGAACAGGAAGGCGAAGAGCGCCGTCCAAATGAAGAAGCCGTGTAACCCGGCCAGCGAACTGGTCGCCCCCTGCCCGGCAACGAAGAAGGCGAGCACCGACACGAGGTAGGCGACGACCGCAACGGTCAGTCCCGAAAGGAGTGCAGCGGTGATCCGGCGCGAAAACGGCGCGGTCGTAGGGTTAGCGTTCATCCTCCGACCTTATTCGACTCGGACGTGCCCTCCTGACACGTTTCGCCTAGTGGTAGAAGTGACGCTCTCCGGTGAAGTACATCGTGATACCCGCAGCCTTGGCCGCATCGATCGACTCGTCGTCATGAATCGAACCACCGGGCTGAACGACAGCCTCCACTCCGGCATCCAACAGAATCTTCAGGCCATCCGCGAAGGGGAAGAAAGCGTCGGATGCTGCTACCGAGCCTTCCACGCGATCTCCCGCGCGCTTGACCGCGAGTTCGCACGCGTCGACCCTGTTGACCTGACCCATGCCGACTCCGACGGAGGCGCCGTCGTGGGCGAGCAGGATCGCGTTGGACTTGACCGCCCGCACCGCGCGCCAGGCGAACTCCAGATCGGCGCGAGTGGCCGCATCCGCTTCGCTACCGGCAACAAGCTTCCACTCGCTCGAGGAGAAATCAGCGAAACTATCGGCTTCTTGCACGAGCAAACCGCCGCTCACCTGCTTGATCTCGGTGGGTTCGCGACGGTACCCGGCGGGCAGTTGAAGTATGCGCAGGTTTTTCTTGGTCTTCAGCAGGGCGAGAGCTCCCGGCTCATAATCAGGAGCAATAATCACCTCGGTGAAGATGTCCTTCACCGTCTCCGCCATTTCGACCGTGACGGTGCGATTTGCCGCGATGACTCCGCCGTAAGCCGAGACCGGGTCGCACTCGTGCGCGCGACGGTGAGCATCAGCGATTGCCTCGTCCGTTCCATTCGCAACCGCGATGCCACAGGGCTGCGCATGCTTGATGACGGCCACGGCTGGCTCCGAGAAGTCGTAGGCGGTGCGGAGAGCCGCATCCGCATCGACGTAGTTGTTGTACGACATCTCTTTGCCGTTCAGCTGCGTCGCCTGGGCGATGCCAACGCCGTCATCGGTGCCGTAGAGGGCACCCGCCTGATGGGCATTCTCGCCATAGCGCAGCACCTGCTTGAGCGTGGCGTGCAGTTCGAGCTCGTCGAGGGTCTCGGTCCCTGAGCTTGTCGAAGGGCCCGCCGTCGAAGAACCCGCTTCGACAGGCTCAGCGACCGAAGCTGAACCCGCTGCGGCCAACGGATGCTCGGCACGAATGCCCACGTTGCTCGCGAAATACTCCGCAACGGCTGCGTCGTACGCGGCAGTGTGTGCGAAGGCCTCCCCGGCCAGACGCTGACGCTGCGCAAGAGTCGTACCGCCGAGCGTGAGCGACTTGATGATCTGCGGATAACTGGCAGGCGACACCACGATCGCCACGTTGGCGTGGTTCTTCGCGGCCGAGCGCACCATGGCTGGACCGCCAATGTCGATCTGTTCGATAACCTCGTCGACGGATGCGCCAGAGGCGACAGTCTCGACGAACGGATAGAGGTTCGAGACGATCAGTTGGAAAGGCTCGATGCCGAGGTCGACAAGCTGGCGCTCGTGGTCTTCGAGGCGCAGGTCGGCGAGTATCCCAGCGTGGATGGTCGGGTGCAGTGTTTTCACGCGGCCGTCGAGAGACTCGGGAAACCCGGTGAGTTGGCTAACCTCAGTGACCGGATGTCCGGCATCCGCAATCTTCTTGGCCGTCGACCCGGTGGAGACGATCTCGACTCCGGCGGCGGCGAGCGCGGCTGCGAGTTCGAGCAGGTCGGTCTTGTCGTAGACCGAGATAAGCGCCCGCTTGATGGGGATGGCGTTGCGCTCGCGGCGTTCCTGGCTTGGCGTAGCGACGTGGGATGCTGACACTGATGACTCCTTAGGCACGACCGGAATAACGGAATATCCGGTTCGGCCCAGGCGAACGGCCAAAACGTTGGCTCTCGCTACCCTCTCAGCGAAGGAACAAGAACAGTCGCTCCCTGATGGTTGCCCATCCAAACGCCAGTCGCGACAGTTCTCAGTCTACCGGAGCCCCGCGACAGCGCGAACTGGAGAGCGACGAACTTGTCAGCTTTAGAACCACACGGCCCTGAAGCTGCACTCCATCGAAAAACTTTCATAGGAAGTTCTGGAAATCTCACAGCTAGTTTGAATCTCTGTCATAAGGGTTGCTCAAGGTTCAGGAGTGTGCTGAGGGCACGAACGAAGGATTCGAGAGGTGAGTTCAATGATCGCAGAGGGTGACGTCAGAGAGATGCTCCGCAAGAAGAGCAACCTCAAGCGCAGACGGATTGCCGTTGTATCCGGCGTCGCAGTGGCGACAGTCGCGATTGGCTCGGCATTCGGCCTTATCGCTATGACCGGCGGGGTTTCGGCCGCGTCGACTTCAGTAGATGCGAACACGGCGGCCATTCAGCACGCGCTGAAGCTCGCGCAGGAGAATTCCGGATACGGCCACGCACGCTACGGCTATGGTTACCGCTCTGGCGGCTCCGGCTCCGGCTACGGCTCCGGCGGGTATGACTTTAACTCTGGCGGGTCTTCTTCGCCGACGATCGGCACGAGCAGCACCCCGGCCACAACCGCGACCGCCGCCCAGCAGGTTGGCATCGTGGATGTCGCCTCGCAGCTCACCTATGACAGCGCCGAGGGTGAGGGCACCGGCATGGTCCTCACCTCAAACGGTGAGATTCTCACCAACAACCACGTCGTCGAGGGCTCGACCAGCGTCAGCGTCACCGTCGTCGCGACCGGTGTCAGCTATACCGCGTCTGTCGTGGGAACGGATGCGACGGATGACATCGCCGTTCTCCAACTCTCCGGCGCCTCTGGGCTTCGCACGGCTAACATCGGCGGCTCTTCTCACGTCTCTGTCGGGGATGCCGTTACCGGCGTCGGCAATGCCGGTGGTGTCGGCGGAGCACCGTCTGCTGTCACGGGCACGGTGACCGCTCTCGACCAGAGCATTACGACGCAGGCTGAAGGGCCAGCGGCATCCGAAACGCTGCACGGGCTGATCGAATCCGACGCCAACATCCAGGCCGGTGACTCGGGCGGCCCGCTGTACAACGCGAACGGCAAGATCGTCGGCATCGATACTGCGGCACAGTCCGGTGGAAATTCTGTCGCGGGGTACTCCATCCCAATCTCCAGCGCGCTGTCCATTGCGCGACAGATCGAGGGCGGACACGCCACGTCGACCATCACCATCGGGCTCCCGGGGTTCTTGGGCGTTGAGGTGAGCTCGGCCGCAGATTCATCGGCATCCGGATTTGGTGCGGATGGCGCGGCCGCACAGGGTTCAGCGGTGCAAGGCGCTGCAGTGCAGGGCGTCATCAGCGGCACGGCCGCGGCGACTGCCGGGCTTGAAGCTGGCGACACGATCACTGCCGTGAACGGGACAGCGATCACTTCCTCGTCCGAGCTCACCACCGCACTCTCCGGCCACACTCCTGGCCAGCGTGTGACCCTCAGCTGGGTGGATGCTTCGGGTGCATCCACCACAGCGACGGTCACGCTAGGAACAGGCCCGGCCGCTTAGGCCGCCCGCTCCGGTAAGCGCCCCCGTTTCGACGGGGGCGCTTACGTCTGCCCCGAGCGCGCTCGTTACCTGAGCCTGTCGAAGGGACTCAGGGGTGCCGGAGGTCAACGACCCCGTTGGCGATGTCGAGCACCGCCTGCACAAGCAGCTCGCGCTCGACGATCTTGATGCGTTCGTGCAGCGCGGACTCAGTGTCGTCCGGAAACACCGGCACCCTCTGCTGGGAAATGATTGGCCCGCTGTCCACACCATTGTCGATGACGATGACACTCGCACCAGTCTCGGCAACCCCGGCAGCGAGGGCATCGCGCACGCCGTGCGCTCCGGGAAACTCGGGCAGGTACGCGGGGTGGGTGTTGATGAGCTTCGGCGAAAGGGCCGACACGACGCTCGGTGGCAGCAGTTTCATGAAGCCACTGAGCACAACCAAGTCTGGGTTCCAGAGCTGAATCTGTTCGAGAAGCGCAGAGCCCCACGCGTCGCGGTCTGCATAGTTCGACATCGCGACCGAGAAGGTTGGGATGCCGTACTCCTCCGCGTGGATAAGGCCGTCCGCGTCCCGGTCGGCCCCCACTGCGATCACTCTGGCCGGAAACTCAGCGTCTTCTGAGACGTCGAGAAGAGCGCGAAGGTTCGATCCTCCGCCGGAGATGAGCACGACCAGTGACAGCACCAGATGAGCCTACCGTGGCATGTGACGAGAGAACCCGGCTCGCGGCTACTCGACCCGCGCCGCCCGGGATCCGCCAGAGAACAGGCCGATAGTGGCCGCGATTCCGATTTCAAGCGCTGCGAACGCGCCCACGAGCAGGGGCGACGGACCAACATCCGCGAGCCTTCCCGGACCCGCTGCGCCGGCGGATGCCCAGGCCAGCATCCCCAGCACGACGCCGCCCGCGATGGCCATGACGAATCCCGCAACGAGCATCCAGCGCGTGCGGTGTGCATCGCCCACCGTGCGCAGAATTCGCGGGCGGATGACAAGGGCTGCAAGAAAACCACACAGCACCGGTATGAGAAGACCGAGGAACCCGAACGCGAAATCGCCCGTGGGCAGGGCACCGAGCATCGGAATAGCGGGGAGCGGGCCGAGGCTCGTGCCGAGTGGGGAGACCGCGGAACCTGCGCCGATGGCAAACCCTGGCCCGACCAACCAGGAGGCCGCCCAGATCACGAGGTTGGGCAAGAAGGCAACCTGACCGATGGTGAGGGTGATACCGCCGAGGACGCCGGCATGGGCACCCTCGTAGAGCGCGATGATTCCGGCATAGTTACCCAGGAGGAGCGCAGCAACCGCGAGTGCCGCGATAGCGAGCACGCCAGCCGCGGCGGCGGTTCCGCCACGAAGTGCGAGGCCGAGCACCTCGAGAAGGTGGTCGGGCAACCGGCGAAGCCTGGCGCGCATGCGTGTGGCTGGGCGTTCGATCACGGCGCCCGCCTTGACTAACCCGATCA
>JBDTAD010000518.1:0-5784 GCA_039924815.1 Lacisediminihabitans sp. | reverse complement strand
ATGTCATCCGACACGGCTGCTCAGACTGTCGGCGGCCCGCTGGGTCTCACAGATGGCGCTGTGTAGTCGCTCCTGCGCGGTATCAAGGTCTGCGTTCAGGCCCGCCAGTGCGATCCCATAGAAGAATTGCGCGAGTCCCCGCCATCCGTTAGCGGTGCTTGTGGGCATCAGCAGTCGGGCTTCACACAAGCTTGAGTGCACCCTGACTAACTCTCGTGCCTGCTCCTCGAGTGCGCGCTGGAGTTCCCGCGTCGAAACCGCAATCTCTGTTCCCATCACCGTGGATGTCTCCGCACCATACATCCGCATCCTCTCGCCAGGGCACCAGTCTGCTGTGGCGGCGGCCGTTGAGCTCGTTGAAGCGCCACGTGCGGTACCCCTCGGTGTGGGAGCGGCCTGTGGAGGAGAGGTCTCACGGTAAATTCGGCATGGACGAATTGCCAATCTGCGCGACAATGGACCATGAGCTTCGACCGCACACTCGACGAGTCTGCGCTGTTCAGGATCTGTTTCGTCTGCACCGGAAACATCTGCCGCTCTCCCATGGCCGAGGTCGTTTTTCGGGCCATGGTCAAGCGCGCGGGCTTCGCAGGCAAGGTCACCGTGATCTCGGCTGGCACCGGTGATTGGCACGTGGGCGAGAACGCAGACGGACGCACAGTCGCAGCCCTCGCCGCACGCGGTTACGATGGGTCGCGTCATCGTGCGAAGCAATTCGACACCGAATGGTTCGAGAATCTGGACCTGGTCGTGGTGTTCGATCGCAGCCAGGAGCGCATCATCCGGGCTTGGGCCAACACGGAGGCAGACCGGAGCAAGGTGCGCATGCTGCTCAGCTTCGACAGTGAGCAGTCCACCCAGGTGGATGTGCCCGATCCGTATTATTCCGATGCCGCCATGTTCGACACGGTGCTCGGCATGATCGAGAAGTCCAGTGCGGCGCTGTTCCGCCAAATTGAACCAGGAATTAGAGGCGTAATCGCATGAGCCCACTGCCAGAACAACCACTGAGCCCGCTCGACGGCCGGTACCGTGCCGCGGTCAGTTCGCTTGGGGAGTACCTCTCCGAGGCCGGGCTTAACAGGGCGCGCGTGCAGGTTGAGGTGGAGTGGCTCATCTACCTCACCGATCACGAGCTGTTTGGCTCTGCCCGGCTCAGCGCGGCTGAGATCGCGTCCCTTCGCGCACTGGTACCCGCGTTCGGCCAGGCCGATATCGACGAGCTTGCGGAACTCGAGGCGACCACCCGTCACGACGTGAAAGCCGTGGAGTACTACGTGCGCGCGCGGCTGTCTGCGCTCAGCCTTGACCGAGTAGCAGAACTGACCCACTTTGCCTGCACGAGCGAAGACATCAATAACCTCTCCTATGCCCTGACGGTGCGCGACGCGATGCGCGAGGTGTGGCTGCCGAAGCTAGACGAGGTTATCGACGCGCTCGCAATGCGTGCGGTCGACCATCGGGCGGATGCAATGCTCGCCCACACCCACGGCCAGCCAGCGACCCCGACCACCGTGGGCAAGGAGTTCGCGGTCTTCGTGATGCGACTCAAGCGCCTTCGAGCTCAGGTTGCCAGCACTGAGTTCCTCGGCAAGTTCAGTGGCGCGACGGGAACTTTCGCCGCCCACATTGCGGCGGACCCCTCGCAGAACTGGCCCGCGATTTCGAAGGAGTTCGTGGAGTCGCTCGGCCTGGACTGGAATCCGCTCACCACCCAAATCGAGTCGCACGACTGGCAGGCCGAGCTATACCAGAGGGTCAGTCACGTAAACCGGGTGCTGCACAACCTGTGCACGGATGTCTGGACCTATATTTCGATGGGCTACTTCACCCAGATTCCGCAGGCAGGGGCCACCGGCTCGTCCACGATGCCGCACAAGATCAACCCCATTCGCTTTGAAAACGCAGAGGCGAACCTGGAGCTCTCGAGCGCCCTGCTCGACTCGCTCGCCAGCACGCTGGTCACGTCCCGACTGCAGCGCGATCTCACCGACTCCACTACCCAGCGCAACATCGGGGTGGCCTTCGGTCACTCCGTGCTCGCGCTCGACAACATCCTGCGTGGCCTCACCGAGATAGCGGTGAATCGCGTCGCGCTTGCCGCCGACCTTGACTCCAACTGGGAGGTGCTTGGCGAAGCGATCCAGACGGTGATCCGCGCCGAGGTTACTGCCGGCCGCAGCTCGATCGCCGACCCGTACGCGATGCTCAAGGAGCTCACCCGTGGCAAGAAGATCGGCCAGGCCGAGCTTGCCGCGTTCGTGAACGGCCTCGATATTGGAGCGGATGCGAAGGCCCGCCTTCTAGCGCTCACTCCGGCAGGCTACGTGGGTCTCGCCAGTGACCTCGTGGAGTACGCAGAGTAGCTGCCACTGCTGGCGCGAAGAACGAAAGAGCTAGTGCGCGGTCTTCTTGTCGCCGCTCTCGTCCTGGTCGTGTAGGTCGACCTGTTCCGCAGCGTTGGGCTTCGTGGCGAGTTCGAGTAGCGCGATGGTCACGAGTGTGACGATGAAGGCGACACCGAACATGATGATCGCAAAGAGGGGTTCCCTCGTGCTGAGCAGCACGATGAGACCGGCAAAGAGCGCGAGCACACCGGCTATCAGAAGAAATTCAAGCGGGCGAAGTCGGTCTTTGCGGGTTGGAGCGTTCATGCGGCGGCGCCGCCTTTCGTCTGGGTTTCTGCTTCCGGTGTCGTGACCGGCACGTTTTGGGTTCCCCATTTGGCTGAGAATCCAGCGATGAGGAGGTAGATGGCCAGTATCGCGCCATAAGCCCCGAGGATGCCGACAGCGACGATCGATGCGTCGAGAATGCCCGTGGTTCCCTCAGCCGTGCGCACGCTCTGATGAAGCCCCGGCGGCACCAGGAGGAGCGCAATTCCCGCAACCACGGTGATTGCACCGCCCACGAGCCAGTCGTTCGAGGCGACAAAACGGTGCCGCGTGTGCATCCCGCTATAGATCTCGAAAAAGCCGGTGATCAGCGCGAATGCGGTCACGATGAGAAAGAAGACTGAAATGCTGCCGCCGTGGAAGACGAGCGCGAGGATTCCTGCCGCGGTCGTGATGGCGCCCTGGGCGACCAGGAACGATCGTGCTCCGCTGTCTGCCAGCCTCCGCCAGGACATCAGCGAGAGCAGAATTCCGCTAACGACCGCGAATACGCCAAAGCTCAACAGCCCAAGCCCCGCGGAGTGATCGGCTGCAAAAGTGATCACCAGCCCGAGGATCGCTGCGGGTATGGCGCGTACAACAGCGACGGGCCAGTAGGCAGTGCGCTGGGCGGCGTTGTCCTGCAGAGCGGACACGTGACCTCATTTCCGGGGGAACAACAGCGTCCAGTTTACGCTGGCCTACCGCGACCACGAATGCCTGTCGCCGTTCTTGCTCGGGAATCTGGAATAGCCTTGGCCGCATGACCACTGCCCCGCTCCCTCTAGCGGGGGCAACCTCGCCCCTCTCCGTCACGAGTATCCACCGTTACCCGGTGAAATCCTGCCGCGGCCAGTCGGTGCGGAGCGCTCTCGTGGAGCCGTGGGGGCTGGCCGGTGATCGCCGGTGGATGCTCGTGGACACCCACGGTGTCGAAGTCACCGCCCGTAAGCATCCGCGCTTGGTCCTCGTCACACCCAGTTACACGAGTGACGGTCTTCTCGTGGAGCGGCCAGACGCCGATCCCCTGCTCGTGCCGATTCCGACGGGATCCGAGCTCGTTCCCGTCACAATCTGGAAGAACCCGGTGGAGGCCTCCCTCGCAACACCCGAGGCGCACGCCTGGTTCAGCGCTGTCGTCGGCTTCTCTGTGCGCCTGGTTTATCTCGACGATCCGACCCGGCGCCCCACCAGTCCGGAATACAGCAGAAGCACCGACAGGGTCTCCTTCGCCGACGCCTTCCCTTTGCTTCTGGCCAACGAGAGCTCTCTTGCCGCCCTCAACGACTGGATTCCAGCGGATTCGCCGCAGGCGCCACTATCGATGACACGGTTTCGCCCCAGCGTGGTCGTTGCAGGACCACCCGCCTGGGACGAGGATGCCTGGCGCGTGGTGCGCATCGGTTCGGCAATCTTCCGCTCGGTGAAGGCGGCCGGGCGTTGCGTTTTGACCACGGTGAATCCAGACACCGCCACGAGAGGAAAGGAACCGCTCGCCACCCTCGCGAAACATCGCCAGTGGGACAACAAGGTGTGGTTCGCCGTCAACCTCATCCCCGACACCCCCGGCACGGTCATCCGCGTCGGCGACGACGTTGAGGTACTGGAACGGGTCGACTCTCTCGAACCGCAACGGTAACAGTCAGGCACTCTCACCTTCCCGAGTTGGCATATAAGGTCATATGTATGTCTGTCGACCTGCCTTCACCCGTCGGTCTCATTCCGCGGCGCGCGCCCGCAGAGCGGCTTGGCGTCGCTGTCGTGGGCGAGCTTGTCGAGCTGATTGTGACGGGGCAGCTTGCGGAAGGCGACATGCTTCCTCCCGAGGGTCCGCTGAGCGAACACTTCGGCGTCAGCCGCACCGTTCTTCGTGAATCGGTCAAACGGCTTGAGGAAAAGGGCTTGGTGATCGTCGCCCAGGGGCGCGGCACCCAAGTGAACGCGCCAGGATACTGGCACATGCTCGACCCGGTCGTTCTGTCCGCCCTGATCGACAATGACCAAAGTCTTGGTGTGCTCGATGAGCTAACGGTCGTTCGAGCCACTCTCGAATCCGTCATGGCGGGCGCGGTCGCTGCTTCTCATAGCCAAGAAGAATTGCGGCGGCTCGAGAACGCGCTCACAGCGATGCGCGAGAGCGAAGCGGAGACTGATTCTTTCCGACAAGCGGATGTTGTATTCCACTACGCCATGATGGAAATCTCCGGTAACCATCTCGCGGAAAACATCGCAAAACACCTGTACAAGAGGGCTGTGGAAAGCAGTCGATATCAGGGAATTAACACACCGGATGCCGTCGCGCTCACACTTGTCGAACACGCTGCCGTCGTGGAAGCGGTCTCCCGCGGCGACGTTAAGGCCGCAGAGAAAGCGATGAGCGAGCACATCCACACGTCGTGGGAGCGGCGCAGACTTCCCGACCACTCGCCGCGATCGCACGGCAACGCCACCAAGCGTTAGCCCAGTCTGTATGCTTCGCGCGCGTTATCGCTGAAGAGGGCGTTACGTTCGGCCGAACTGAGCCCATTTGCGAGCTCATCCACCGCCTCACGCCATCGTTTCGCGCCACCACCGAGTTCTACCAATGGCCAATCAGAGCCGTACAGCAGTCGATCTGGCCCGAAGCTGTCGAGTGCAATGCCGAAGACGGCCCGCACGTCTTCAACGCTCCATTGCCCTGGACGCAGTCCAGAAGCGATTCCAGAAACCTTTGCCACGACGTTGGACTCCGCGGCGAGCGCGGAAATGCCAGCCCGCCACTCACCAAGGTCTTCGCCCACGGGTGCGCCGCCCAGATGATCCAGAACAAAGCGAAGCTCGGGATGAGCTGAGGCAACCTCGGCCGCCATAGCCAGTTGCGACGGCCGAAGCACCAAGTCATAAGCGAGCCCATGCTCCGCTAGTTCGGTGAGTCCTCGAGAAACGTCCGGCCGAGCGAGCCATTCCGGATCGGGATCGATGTGCACCAGATGGCGCACTCCCACGAGCGGTCGCCGAGAAACGTTTTCGATCTGTCCGAGCTGTGGTTCGAGTTGTGCCGCGAGGTCGACCCAGCCGACGACGCCAGCGATCTCTGCTCGTTCGAGCGCAACGAGTCTCAACGTCTCGGGGAGACTATTGCTGGATTGCA
>JBDTAD010000517.1:0-9832 GCA_039924815.1 Lacisediminihabitans sp. | reverse complement strand
CAACGCGCGGTTTCGGCCATTGTCTTCGCCGGACTTCTGCTCGGCGGAATCTTCCTGAGGCCCGCAGATCCCGTTCTCGGTGGAGTGTTGATGGTCGTCTCCGTGCTCCCGCTCCTGCACGCGGTGTTCGCAGGAATCATGACTCGAGAGCGCTAGCGTGCGCCGCAGCTCATTCGGTCATCCGGTATAACTCCCGCGCGCTCGCGGAAATGCGTCCTAGCGCCCCATCCTGCGACAAATTAGCTGGCGCTTGTGCGGTAGGGCCTTATGACCCTACTGGGATCACCGTGGGGGGCCGTAGCGTGCAAGTGCAGGGTTTTCGAAGAAAGGGCAGAAATGTTTGAGCGCATTTTGGTGGCAGTCGATGGTTCGCCGTTTTCGGAGGATGTCATCCCTTACGCGCTCGGAATCGCTGAGGCGACCGCTGGAAAACTTACGCTACTGCGCGTAGCGGAGAAGGGCTTCGAGGCCGAAGCGGAAGCATACACACACGAGCTCGCCGCGAGATTCACTGCGGAAAGCCGGGTGATTCCTAGTCGTGGCAATGTATGGGTCGACATTCTGGACGAAGCAAACAGCGTTCCTGGCACTCTCGTTGCGCTCACTTCGCACGGACGTGGCGGCGTTCTCACCGCTGTGCTAGGCAGCGTTGCCCGCGAAATCGTGCAAGCGAGTCACAATCCCGTCCTCGTCTACCGTCCCGAAGATGAATCATCGAAGGCGCACAAGCCGATCAGTATCGCCTCGGTATTGCTGCCGCTGGACGGGACGCACCTGTCGGAAAGTATGAAGCCTCAGGCGGCTGGGTTGGCTCGCGCCCTGGGCGTCAGACTAACAATTGTGCAGGTACTCCCGGCGAAGACGAGAACAGATCCGTTGCTTGCCTCGTACGATGTACTGGACAGTTCATACGTGTCTTCGCATGCCCATGAGATTCACCGAGAGTTCGGCGTCGAGGTGGACTGGGAAGTGCTCTACGGTGAGCCAGTCGAGTCCATTACGCGCTACCTTGACGGACGACGGGATGTCCTGGCGGTCATGGCGACGCGCGAGCAGAACGCGATGAAAGCAGCGGTGCTCGGCAGCGTGACCTCCGGAATGGTGCACAGGTCGGGCATACCGATTGTCGTGCAGGCACCGGGGAAGTAGCGCAAGAAATCGTTCCTCGGCGGTGCCCGTAATAGAGGCTGTGTTTTACGAGTTGTGTAGCGGCTTCGGAACGCTGAAACGAGCAGCTCGACGGTTGATGTGATGGATACGCCCGCGTTGCCGCTGCGCGTCGGGCTGTTGGGAGACGCGGGAAAAGAACCATTTCTTGGCAAACTCCACAAGCACTAAATACACCAGCGCCAGGCCCAGCAGGGTCAGGAAGAACGGCGCTGGAAGCGGATCGAAGCCCAAAATTCCCGCTAGCGGCGACAGCGGCAAGAAGATACCAACAACAACGACTCCGAGCGAGGCCCACAGCAGGCCGGCCGACGGTCGACTGCGAAGAAAAGGCACCTTACGAGTCCTGATCGCGAAGATGATGAGCGTTTGGGTTGCGATTGATTCAACGAACCACCCGGCGCGGAACTCCCCCGGTGCAGCCTGGAACACATAGATCATCAGTGCGAAGGTCGCGAAATCGAAGAGCGAACTGATGGGGCCGAAGAGCAGCATAAAACGCCTGATGAAAGCAATGTCCCAGTGCGATGGTGCAAGAACCTGCTCCTCGTCGACCCGGTCCCCCGGGATCGCCAGCTGACCGGTGTCATAGAGCAGATTGTTGAGCAGAATCTGGCCGGGCAGCATCGGGAGAAAGCTGAGAACGACGGATGCCACGGCGGCACTGAACATGTTGCCGAAGTTGCTTGAGGTACCCATGAGTACGTACTTCATCGTGTTCGCGAAGATACGACGCCCCTCCGAGACGCCATCCGCAAGAACTCCGAGATCCTTGTCCATCAGGACGATGTCTGCCGCATCCTTCGCTACATCCGTCGCGCTGTCCACAGAGATTCCGAGATCTGCCTTGTGTAGAGCCAGGGCATCGTTAACTCCGTCGCCAAGAAAACCGACGGCGTGCCCGCTCTTTCTGAGCGCCGTGATCAGCCTGCCCTTATGTTCTGGCGAGACTCGCGCGAAGATGCTCGATTCACGTGCTGCGGTCTGGAGATCGTCATCCGACAGCGCATCGATCTGGATACCGGTGAGAGTACCCCCGCTGACTATGCCGAGGTCAGCACACACCTTTTCGGCGACTCGCGCGTTGTCTCCTGTGGCAATTTTGACGGTGATGCCGAGTGCAGCCAAACGGTCGAGCGATTCTCGCGCGTCTGCCTTGGGACGATCAAGGAACACCAGAAGCCCAGCGAGAGTGAGGTTCTTTTCGTCAGCGGGTGTGAGCGCGGTCTGGCCCGCTGCGCTTCGTGTCGCGACCGCGATCACGCGACCTCCCGCATCGAATTGCTGGTTGAGAAGCGTCTGTGCAGAGTCCGGAACGTTAGTACAGAGCCGAAGAACGTCCTCGGGCGCACCCTTGGTGATAATGACCGCTGGCGCATCGTGGGTGCTGACGAGCGCACTCGTCATCCGTCGCTGGTGGTCAAACGGGATCAGCGCCAGACGCTGGTAGCTTCCTGCAAGAAAGTGCTGTGTGGCTGGGCTTGCCCAGAGCGCAGAGTCGAGTGGATTTTGGCCCACGGCTGCGGCGTTGTGACTCGCATAGTCGGCTTCGGTAGCCAGAAGCCCGAGCGTTACCAGCGCATCCGCGGACAGCGTGTCATCCAGCGGCAAGGCCTCAGAAAAGCTGATGCTGCCCTCGGTCAGTGTGCCGGTCTTGTCGGTCACCAGAACGTCCATGTCGCCGAGGTCTTCGATGCATACCAAGCGTTTAACGAGCACTTTGCGCCGAGCGAGCTGACGCGTGCCGGTAGCCAGGCAGGTGCTGACCACGGCGGGAAGCAACTGCGGTGTAATGCCCACAGCAATAGCGAGAGAGAACAGAAGAGATTCCAGCGGTGGACGATGCAGCAGCAAATTTGCGATGAAGATCACCGAGGTCAAGGCGATCGCCACTTCGAGCAGGAGGAACGAGAACTTCTTGAGCCCGTTTTGGAACTCGGTCTGCGGCTGCCGCTCCCCGAGGCCCAGCGCGATTCGCCCGAACTCGGCGCGACCTCCCGTAGCAACGACGGCTCCGACTCCGGCGCCACTCTGCACGATCGTTCCCATGAACGCGCACGACGTCATCTCCCCTAGCGACGCGTCTTCGTGTACCGCGGCAGGGTCCTTTTCTACGGGTAGGGATTCACCGGTGAGGATGCTTTCGTCGCAGAGCAGGTTGTTGCAGCTCAGCAGGCGGATGTCAGCGGGCACTACCGAGCCGAGTGCGAGTTGCACGATGTCTCCGGGAACCAGATCGACCACGTCGATCTCACTGAGTGTTCCGTCCCGGACCGCGAGAGCGCGATGGCTCACCCGAGAGTGCAGTGCCTCCGACGCCCGCTCGGCACGAAATTCGTTAACGAAGCCGAGGCCAACACTCACGATCAGGATGATGCCGATAACAATTGAGTTGGTTGCGTCCCCGAGAAACAGCGATGCCCCTGCCGTCACGATGAGCAGAATCATGATGGGACTCTTGAATTGCCTGCCGAGGACTGCCCACGAGCTTGCTTTGTGAGTGCGAAAGGCATTCGGCCCCGTGGCGAGCAGCCGCTCCGTAGCATCAGAACTACTCAAGCCGGATGCGCTCGAGTTCAGGCCGGCCAGGACTTCGTCTGGCGTCTGCCGCGCGGCCACGGAGATCGCGCTCGCGACGTCCTGGGTCGCGATCCCGGTCATCCGAGAGGCCCGCGTGTCTCCATTCGAAGCACAGCGGCCTGCGTGCGTCGTTGGAGCCCGAGCTTACTCAGCAGACTCGACACGTAGTTCTTTACCGTCTTTTCGGCCAGAGCCAACGTCTCACCGATTTGGCGATTGGTCAGTCCCTCCGCGATCAGCGCGAGAACCTCGTTCTCGCGCGCGCTGAGGGCCTCGAAGCGTGGTTCGCTCTGATGTTCTGTGCGAATCCGCTCAACCACCCTGTGGCTCAGGGAGGAGCCCAGGAGGGATCCGCCGGCAGCCACCGTGCGGATGTTCTCGATCAATCGGTTGCCGCGCACCTCCTTGAGTACGTAGCCGGAAGCGCCGGCCAGCACAGCGGCGTTGATTGCTTCGTCATCGTCGTACGCGGTGAGAATGATGCAGCGGATGTCGGGGTTTTCAGAGCGCACATCGCGGCACACATCGATGCCATTGCCGTCGGGCAAGCGCATGTCCATCAGGACAACATCCGGGCGGGTCGCTGCGATACGCGATCTGGCCTGCGCGGCCGTGCCCGCTTCACCAACGACCTCCAGATCCGGTTCCGCTGTGCACAGATCGATGACGCCGCGTCGCACGATTTCTTGGTCGTCTACGACAAACACTCTCATTCTTCTGTCTCCTCGCTTTCCTGAGCTGACGGCTCGTCCAAGGGAATTGTCCACACAAGGCGCGTGTGGCCCTTCTCGGACTCGAAGGAAAAGCTGCCGCCTCGGCGTAGCGCCCTGTGTTCGAGATTGGAGAGACCGCTGCGACGCTTCGGGTGTGGTGCACCTACGCCATCGTCGTTCACCTCAAGAGTGATCGCACTGTCGGTCACGGCGATCAGGAGAGACACATGCAGTGCCGAAGCATGTTTGACCACGTTGGTGAGGGCCTCGCGGGCAACCGCCACAATGTCATCTGCAACCGAACTCGTGATGACGAGGTCGACCGGTCCAGTGAACTCGATCTGGGGTTGCGGGGGCAGAGCACCCGCCAACTCATTCGTGAGGTCGAGGATTCGATGACGAAGAGCGGGGCTGTCCGTGTGCGTTCTGGACAGGGCAAAGATCACGGTGCGGATTTGGGCGATCGTCGCATCCAGAGTGTCGATCGAGCGTGTGACCCGGTCGGAAATGGGCCCGGGCGCCAAGGCTCCGGCTGCGTTTTGCAGTTCGAGCCCCGTCGCAAAAAGTTGCTGGATGACGTGATCGTGCAAGTCGCGCGCGATTCTGCCTCGGTCTTCGAACAGGAGAACCCTCTGCTGGTCTTCCCGTGCGCTGGCAAGCTGCATCGCGACGCTGATTCGACCGGCAAAGTCGGCGGCCATTTCAAGGTCAGCGGCAGTGAAGTGTCCACCCCCGGGGGATCTCGAGATGACAAGTGCGCCATGAACCACGCCTGCTGCCACCAGTGGAATGGCCATGGTTGGTCCGGGCTTTCGGCCGGGCGTCGGCGCAGTCCCCAGCGCTTCCACCTCATCGATGAGCCGTGGTTGCCCGCCCTCGAACACGCTAGCGGCAACCGAACCGGCGGCCGGAAAGAGCGTTCCCTCCAGGGACTCGTCGTCTCGACTTAGCGCGGTCTCGATCAGGAATTGCTCAGGGTCATCTGTCGAACGCATGATGCACACGAGATCGGCTCCCGCGAGCGTCAAAGTGCGGGAGGTGAGCAATTCGATAAAATCGCCCTGCTCGCTCGAGAGCAGTGCCGCCGTTATTTCTGCGGAGGCAGTGGCCCACGCCTGCCGTCGCTGCGAATCTTCAAAAAGTCTGGCGTTGTCGATGGCGAATCCAGCGGTCCCTGCCAGCGCGGTGATGAGTTGTTCATCTTCCTCACTGAACTCACCAGACGAGCGGTTGGTCAGGTAGAGGTTTCCATAGATTGTGCCGTGTACGCGTACCGGGACTCCCAAAAAGCTGTCCATCGGTGGATGTCCTGCCGGAAATCCCACTGAGCGCGGATCATCGGTGAGGTGGCTGACACGAATCGGGCGTTGTTCGTCGATGATTGCACCGACAAGGCCGGCTCCTCTCGGTAAGCGTCCGATCGCTTCCACCTCGCTCGCTGACAGGCCCACTTGGATGAGCTGCTCAAGCCTCCCGTCCGGGGCGAGGACACCCAAAGCTCCGTACTGTGCATCGACAAGTTGCACGGCAGTTTCGACGATCTTCTGAAGCAGACTTGACAAGTCAAGGTGCTCTACAACGGCTAGGTTCGCTCGCAGAAGCGCACGTAATCGACCCTGCGTCGAGGTGACGTGACGAGCAAGTTCCACGAGATCGCCCAGCGCCTGGTCCAGGTCGGCCCGCGGTCCATCGGGGAACGTTAGCGCACCGTCTTCGCTCATAGCTATTTCCCTGCTTCCAGGCTCGACATCGCAAAACCAGCGTGTGATCGAACCCGTATAGCGCGAGTGTAGCCGTGACTCGTACATAAGGCCCTCACTTGGTTCGTGACGAGCCCGTAACGGATACTGCGAGGCCTGACGCACTATTAAGTCCCGGCAGGATTCGCGGCAGAACTTTCCGTCATTGAGGGTCTCTGGCATGGACGATAATTGCCGGACCGGTGAGGTTAATCAGGACATCGTGACTGACTGAGCCGACCATCCCGTTATCGACGTCGTCGCGGCGCGAGTTGCCGATGACCAGGAGCGCGGCCGTTGCCGCAGCGTCGACAAGTGCCTGAGCGGTAGGACGCCAGACGCTGCGCGTCTTCACCTCAACGGTGGGAGCTGTCAGTCGAGCAAGGGTCGCCGCGTCCGAGAGAATTTCCAACGTGCGTTCCTCGCTGAGCTTGATCGACTCGCGCCGCAGCGCATCGTTGGTCGCGGAAAACTCGGGTACGGTAAACGCCCGGACGAGCGTGAGGTTCTCCCCCGTGCGTTCAGCCTCCTGGGCGGCCAAACGTACGGCAAGTCGACCCGCCGCCGAGTCGTCAGCTCCCGCGATGATCCCCCGTCCATCGCGAGGTGTTCCCTGAGGGATGACGGCCACCGGTGAGTGTGCCGAAGCTGCCAGTCGCAGGCTTCGAGAGCCGTACACTTTGCCGCTAATGAACCCGGTCTTGTGTGTACCAACAATGACCATCTCGGCCTGCTTCGATGCGGCAATGAGTTCTTGCATCACGTCCCCGTGCAGCGACTGGGTGTGCACGACGACTTCGGCATCAAGGGAGCTGGCGTAGTCGGCCTCCCGCGCCAAAAGCTGTACCGCGTCGGCGGTGAGTTCTTCGAGCATCCGGGCACCGATAGTTGCCCATTCGTCGTCGATGACGTGGGTGAGATTCACCTCAGCACCGATCGCGACGGCCTGCTTCATGGCCCAGCGCAGCGCGGCGCGGCTAGATTCTGTGCCATCGATCCCGACTATAAGAGTTCCACTCATGATCTTTTCTCTTCACTGGTTGCGGCCGAGCACGCGTGTGTCGAATGCTGTACTTCTCCTCATAATCTGCGCAGCGGCGCTATGTCTCTAGAGTCAAAGGTCCCTTGGGTACCCGACTGCCTTTCGGGCCGATTGCGCGGAGCGCGTTCGCTATCGTGAGCAAGTCGACGGCCTCCTGGAGGAGCGCACCCACGGTGGCGGGAATGAACCCGAACGCGGCGATGACCATCAGAACGAGGCTCATCCCAATCCCCAGCCAAATGCTCTGGAGGGCGATGCGCACTGTGGCTGCGCCAATATCTATGGCGCGAACGGTTCGGGAAAGGTCATCGACCAGAATGACGGCGGCCGCGGATTCGCTTGCCGCCGTAGCGCCCTTCGCACCCATCGCGATTCCTACTTCAGCCGCAGCCAATACAGGAGCGTCGTTAACTCCGTCCCCCACCATGAGCACTGGCCGCTGGGTTAGCTGTCGTACCGTGTCAACCTTGTCCGCGGGAAGACAATCGGACCGGACGGACGTTATCCCCACGGCGTGGGCAACATATTCAGCAGTGGTGTGAGCGTCGCCTGTCAGCATGAGCACATCGCGTATCCCGCGCTGACGTAGTGCAGAAACAGTCTCGCTCGCGTTCTCACGGATCGGATCAGAGGCAACGATACTGCCGGCATAGCGCCCATCAACGACCACGTAGATAACGAGTTCTCCACCGGTCGTCGCCGTGCGCGGGATTGCGGAGGCGTGTTTCCTGGCAAAGGCGAGCGTGCCGAGGCTGACTTGTCGCCCAGTGACCCTGGCGTTGATCCCCTGAGCGGCATCCTCGGACGAGCTCTCAACCTCAAGGAGGCTCAAGCCGCGCGCGTGCGCTTCGGCGACGACCGAGGCAGCGAGAACGTGTGAAGAAAACTGTTCGGCTGACGCAGCAAGTCTCAGCAGAACACTCTCGTCGAAGGGATCACGGGGGCTGATGCGGCTGATCGTGGGCACGCCGTGAGTGAGAGTTCCGGTCTTGTCAAAGACAGCGGTTCTTACGCGCGCGAGTGATTCCAAGACACTGCCGCCCTTCACGATCACGCCGTTTCGAGCCGCACGGCCCATCCCGCCGAGAAAAGCGACGGGAGCCGCCAGCAGCAGCGGACACGGAGTGGCGAGGACCAACACCTCGGCAAAGCGAAGAGGATCACCAGCGAGTGCCCAGGCTCCTGCCGCGAGAGCAAGCGACACCGCCGTAAACGGGACGGCATACCTGTCCGCGAGTCGGACCACCGGCGCTCGATTCTCTTGCGCCTGCCTCACGAGGGCGATGATGCCCTGGAACTGGCTCTCTGCTGCGGTGGATGTCACGGCGATAGTTGTCGCGGTCAATCCGTTGACGGAGCCACTCAAGATCGTGTCTCCTTCAAGCCTCTGCACGGGCATGCTCTCCCCCGTGAGCGATGATTCATCGAAGCTCCCGCTTGCTGAGAGGAGTCGGCCATCGACCGGCACCACCTCGCCTGACTTCACGAGAATTTTGTCGCCGGGCATAACCTCGCTGGCACCAATGTCTGAGATCGCCTGAGTTGTCGCGTTTATCTTGTGTGCCACCTGCGGCTCCCGGCTGAGCAATGTGCTCAGGTCCCTGCGGGCCCGGGACTCAGCGAAATCCTCGATTGCCTGGCCGCCGGACACCATCAAGACGACGATCATGCTCGCCAGGTATTCACCCACGAGGACGGTGGCGACGATCGCAATCACCGCGAGGAGATCGACACCAAAGCGCCCGCGTCGCAGCTCCTGCACCATGCGCCAGGCCAAGACCAGTCCAATGGTCAAAGAAAATACACTGAACAGCACCTGAACGGCGAGAGGTTGAGCAACTATCGAGAGCACGCCGCCGACAATGCCAACGAGCAGGGTCAGCGACACAATTCGATACCGTAATGCCGTGTGAAGAATCCTGTTAGCGCGCGTTGCAGGTGCGCGTCGGCTCGCGGTCATGACTGATCGTGGTTCCTCTCGAATCGGCGCTACACGTTGTCGCTGCCGGTGTCGTCGTTACGGAAGCTAGTGAGTGAACCGCCCGGCCACGTCCAGGCCGCGACCTCGGGAATATCCTCGCCGTGAGCTCTCGTGTATTCCCGCGCGCGCAACCGCGAATCCTGCATGTCTTGACGCAGGGCCGCTTCTCGACCGCCCAGACCGGGGACGCGATCGATGACATCCATCACTAAGTGGTACCGGTCAAGGTTGTTCATCATGACCATGTCGAAGGGAGTGGTCGTGGTTCCTTCTTCGATATAGCCGCGCACATGGAGGTTTGCGTGGCCATGGCGGCGATAGGTCAGCCGGTGGATGAGCCACGGGTAGCCGTGAAAGGCGAACACCACAGGTTTGTCAGTGGTGAAAATCGCGTCATATTCCTGATCGTTGAGGCCGTGCGGATGCTCCCCTTCGCTCTGCAGGCGCATCAGGTCTACGACGTTGACAACCCGCACTTTGAGGGAGGGAACGCGTTCCCGCAGGATCGACACGGCGGCGAGCATCTCGAGGGTCGGCACATCGCCAGCCGCAGCAAGGACGACATCCGGCTCTTCGCCGGCCAGTTCCGTACCCGCCCACTCCAACAACC
>JBDTAD010000516.1:0-2297 GCA_039924815.1 Lacisediminihabitans sp. | reverse complement strand
GCCACCCGAGTGAGCACTGGGTCAACAAAGCTCGCGACCGCTTCAAGCGTTTCAGCGAATTCCAACGGAAGGTCGTCTTCACGATGCACACGAGCGCGCCACGCACGCCATTTTGGCTGCGCGCGTTGGGGCATTTGCGCGAGGGCCGGGAACAAGGGCTGCAACTCAACCCGGCGATACGTCGCGACGATGTCCAGCGAGGCTGTAAGTTCGTCGGCTTGGATACTGTGAACACGGATGAGCGTGTAGACATCGGCGAAGTCGCGCCAACGAGTGTTCGCCTCACCGCGATCGAGAGCGGTCACGATCTTCTCGGCAAGCACCATCGTCAGCGGGTAGCTGAGCACGGAGACTGGAGGCTGTCCAATCTCGATGACGCGAGGGAGCTCGATGAATGATGGTTCTGGCCAGATTGGGTCACCGAAGTTGACGTCGATGCCGATCGTTAACCGTGAACGACCAAGTACGCCCACCAGCCTCACTCGAATCCCGGAGTAATCATCGTCATCCCGGATGACCACGGCCTTGAGGCTTTCCAGGTCGTAGACGACCCCGTCCAGCAATTCCAACGCCGCAATCTCCCGCACTCGTGTGGTCACCTCGTCCGCGTCGTTGGCGAGACCAGATGCTTGCAGATCGATGTCCTTGGTGGGGCGGCGAACGGCGAAGGCAGCGAGCAGGACACCACCTTTCAAAACGAAATCATTCCGATACGCAGAAACAGCCAAGCGAGCGAGGAGCGCTTCGAGAACGTACAGCGTCTGCAACTCCTGCACGTCTGCGCCGGTGTGTCTTGCGAGCTGCTGAATGGCCAAAACGGCGTCGCCCGCCGGAGTCCCATGCTGAGGCGTAGGACTCACAGCAGTATCTCCAAAGCACTCTGCAGGGCAGGCTGCGAATCCGGGAAGTGACCTGCCATGGCGAGCAGCGTCGAAGGACTGTTGCCCCGCTCGCGCAGCCAGCGTTTCAGAGCGTCGATTCCAATGTCACTCCCCCACTCGTGCCGAAGTCGGAACAGGTCGATGATCGTGCGGGCGGGCGAGTAGAGGCCGATGGACTGGCCTCCTGGCAAAGCGTGTTCGGTGCGGCCGATGGCGAAAGAGTCCTCCGCGAAACGGTGCCATGTGATTGGGCTGTAGTTGACTTTCATCGGGTGAGTTCCCCGCGGGATTGCTATGTCACTGCTTCGCGGGATCTCGTCAGTCAGATCATGCAAAGCGAGTGCCGACAGGAGACACAGTGTCGCGTCTGGTTTCTTTGCAGCGATCGCAATCCACGCGACCGTGGTGTCGTCGATGGAGTCTGCCCGAAGGAACATTCCAGGCGCAATTCGTGCGTACTCCCCAGCCTTGAGCAGGAGATCGAATCGATGTCTGCTCAGCCCTAACGGCCCGAGGTCTTGGTAGCGCACAAGGTCTGGCAGAGCGGTTGCATCCATGACGCTCTCCATTCCGACAAAAACTGCTACAGGTAGAGGGTAGCTGGTACTGTTTCTGTTGGCTAGTGTGAGCTCGAACCGCGGACGTCAGGAGTGCAGATACGCCAGCGTCGCCAGCACCCGGCGGTTGCCGGTGTCATCCGGCGAGAGCCCGAGCTTGGCGAAGATGTTGCCGATGTGCTTGCTCACCGCGGTCTCCGTCACCGTGATCGCCTGCGCGATTTCCTGATTGCCGAGCCCCTGCGCCACGAGACCCAAGACCTCGTGCTCGCGCGGAGTGAGCGAGCGGATCGGGTCATCCGCGCTTCGCCGGGTGAAGAGCTGGGCAATGACCTCGGGGTCCATCACGGTTGCGCCCCCGATCACGCGGCGCAGCGCATCCACGAACTGGGCCACATTACCCACACGTTCCTTGAGCAGGTACCCAACGCCCTCAGAGCCGCCAGCGAGCAGGCGACCCGCGTACTCGTCTTCGACATAGGCCGAGAGCACGAGCACCGGGAAACCGGGCGTGCGCTTGCGAAGTTCGAGCGCCGCCTTCAGGCCCTCATTGCTGAAGGTGGGCGGCATTCGAACGTCGAGAACGGCAGCATCGGCCTCGGCCGTTTCGGAGACCTTGAGCAGGTCATCCCCGTTGTCGACGGCGGCAACCACGTCGAAACCCTCGTTGCGCAGCAGCAGGCTGAGCCCCTCGCGCAGCAGCGCGTCGTCTTCGGCAATCAGAATCCGCATGGCAGTTCCACTCTCAGTGCTGTCGGTCCGCCGATCGGGCTGACGATGGTCAACGAGCCTTCGAAAGCGGCGGCCCGGCGCGCAATTCCCGCGAGTCCGGTGCCCGTGCCTTCAGCGCTGGCGCCTC
>JBDTAD010000515.1:0-4752 GCA_039924815.1 Lacisediminihabitans sp. | reverse complement strand
CGGGCTAAGGGTCGATGTTCTGCCAGATGTGTTTCGTTTCGCGGTATTCCGCCAAGCCGGATGGCCCAAGCTCCCGGCCGTTACCGGACTGCCCAAATCCACCCCACTCGGCTTGTGGAAGGTACGGATGGTAATCATTGATCCACACGGTGCCGCAACGAAGCGCACCCGCGACTCGCTGCGCGCGCGATGCATCCGCAGTCCAGACCGCTCCGGCGAGCCCGTATTCCGTGTCGTTCGCCAAGAACACCGCTTCAGCCTCGGTGTGAAAAGTTTCTACGGTCAAGACCGGACCGAATGACTCCTCTGTCGTCACGGACATACCGCGTTGGCAATTGTCGAGCACGGTCGGCGGGTAGAAGAAGCCATCGGCCAGTGCCGGGTCAGTCGGCATAACGCCGCCGCAACGCAGCGTCGCTCCTTCCGCGATGCCCCGCTGCACGTACGCATGCACCTTCTCGCGATGCTGGGCGGAAATCAATGTGCCCGTCTGAGCCGACGGGTCGAAGGGACCGCCAAGGCGAATCAAGCGCGCCCGTCGCACGACCTCATCCAGCACACGATCGTGAATCTCGTCGGCGATCAGCAACCGGGCACCCGCGGAGCAGACCTGGCCGGAATGGAGAAAGACCGCCGTCAGGATGTGGTCGACGACGGTTTCAAAATCCGCGTCGGCAAACACGATGTTGGGGTTCTTCCCCCCAAGTTCCAGGGCGACCCGCTTCACCGTTGCGGCGGCTGCAGCCATGATCGTCTTGCCGGTGTTCAGACCGCCGGTGAAAGAGACGAGATCGACTCGGGGATCTGAACTGAGAACCGCCCCGACCTCCACTCCGGTGCCGGTCACCAGATTGGCGACCCCTGCTGGAAGCCCTGCTTCGGTGAGCGTCTTCATCAAGAGGATCGCCGTCGACGGAGTGAGTTCACTCGGCTTCAACACGAAGGTATTTCCCGCGAGAAGAGCCGGTGCGACCTTCCACGCCACTTGGAGTAGTGGATAGTTCCACGGCGTAATCAGAGCGCACACACCGACCGGGGCATACACAATCCGGCTGATCGCGTTGGGGTTGCCGGTGTCAACTACGCGGCCCGCGTCGTTCCCGGCCACGTCACCGAAATATCTGAAGCAGGCGATGATGTCGTCCATGTCGTACTCGGACTCGATCAGGCGCTTTCCGGTGTCAAGCGACTCAGCGCGCGCGTAGATCTGCTTGTCACGAGTCAACAGATCGGCGGTTCGGTGCAACAGGGCGCCGCGCTCCTTCTCCGGAACGGAAGACCACAACCCGCTATCAAACGCGGCACGGGCAGCCCCTATCGCACGTTCGGCGTCTGCTCCACTGCCTTGGACTACGCGGGCGACAGGACTTCTGTCTGCCGGGCAGCAGATCTGCGTGATTCCGCCGCCTGCCGACGCAACCCACTCGCCACCGATGTAGAGGCCCTCGACGCTGATGTCTGCTTCAGCCGTGGTGGCCGCGGGTGACGAACTGCTCACGTTATCTCGTCCTTTGGATTTTGCTCCAACGGAGTCTTCTCCGTGGAGCACTGCTGTTCAAGCACCTCAGGCAAGCGGCATCCGGGGAATTACCGGTAGTTGCATAATTCGCATCACGTCGCTGTGTCTGCAACATTCTCTGGCGCTAACCGCGGCGATGTCAAGCTAAGAGCCAAAGTCACTCATGCGCGCAACGCTCGAGGTGGGCTCAGTGCCGGTAGAACGCTGCGGTACTCGGCGCCATCGGTGTGCGCTCAAGGATCAGATCCGAGGCCTTCTCTGCGAGCATCATTACGGGCGCGTAAATGTTGCCGTTTGTGATGTATGGCATGGCCGACGCATCGACCACTCGGAGGCCCTGCGTGCCGTGCACGCGCATCGTCAGGGGGTCGACGACCGCCATAGGGTCACTGGATGGCCCCATCTTCGCCGTACACGATGGATGCAGTGCGGTCTCAGCATCTCGGGCGACCCAGTCAAGAATCTGCTGGTCCGTCATCACCCCCGCACCCGGCGATGTTTCGCCCCCGTTGTAGGGATTCATCGCGGGTTGACTGAGAATTCCGCGAGCCACCTTGACTGCTTCGACCCACTCTCGACGATCTTGGTCGGTCGACACATAATTGAACCGGAGCGCCGGGTGTTTGCGCGGGTCACGCGAGGTGATCTTCACGGAACCTCTCGCATCCGAGTACATAGGCCCGACATGCACCTGGTATCCGTGGTTGTGATCCATGCCACTTCCGTCGTAGCGCACGGAGATCGGCAAGAAATGGAACATGAGATTCGGGTACGCGACGTCGTCGTTCGACCTGACGAAGCCGCCCCCTTCGAAGTGGTTTGATGCAGCTGGACCGTTTCTGAACAGCATCCATTGGAGCCCGATCAGCGGGTAACGCCACTTGTTCAGGTACGGCTGCATTGTCACCGGCTCCAAACATGCGTGCTGGATATACACCTCGAGATGATCCTGCAGATTTTCGCCGACACCCGGCAGATCAACAACCGACTGAATGCCAAGCTCAGCCAGTTCCGCCGCGTTGCCGACCCCCGAGAGCTGCAGCAGCTGTGGCGTGTTGATTGCGCCGCCACACAGGATGACCTCGCCCGCGCTGACCTGCTCCGTGCGATTGCGGTGTCGGAAGCGCACACCGGTCGCCCGTGTGCCAGAGAACGTAATTTCGGTCACGAGCGCGCGGGTACGAACGGTCAAGTTCGGGCGGTGCCGATTGGGCCGGAGGTATGCGCGAGCCGCAGACAGACGTCTTCCCTTGTGTATGTTGCGGTCAAACGGGGCGAAGCCCTCCTGCTGGTAGCCGTTCACGTCTTCGGTTCGCGGATATCCAGCCTCAACGGCGGCATCGAAGAAAGCACCAAACAGCGGGTTGGTCGCCGGCCCGCGTTCGAGAACAAGCGGCCCCCCTTTGCCGCGCAGTTCATCGTCGCGGTCGGCCGCCAGAGTATTTTCCATGCGACGAAAGTAGGGCAGGCAGTGAGAAAAAGACCAACTCTCCATTCCCGGATCAGCGGCCCATCTCTCGAAATCCAAAGGGTTGCCTCGTTGGAAAATCATTCCGTTGATCGAGCTCGATCCGCCGAGGACCTTCCCACGCGCGTGCGCGATTCTGCGGCCACCCATCTGTGCTTCCGGTTCGGATTTATAGCGCCAGTCGTAGAACGGATTCCCGCTAGGGAACATCAATGCGGCCGGCATCTGGATAAAAAGGTCCCATGGATAGTCGCTGCGGCCTGCTTCCAACACGAGTACGCTCCGAGAGCCGTCGGCACTAAGTCGATCCGCCAGTACACAGCCGGCGCTTCCGCCGCCCACAATGACGTAATCGAATCTTTGTGTGTTCATCACTTGCCTCTTCCTTGTGGCGTACGATCGCAAATCGAATGTAGGTTAGTTGCACTATGAGCAACGAAAGCAACGACGTAACCGGCGCACAGTCCGTCGATCGCGCGGTGACAGTTCTGGAGATACTAGCCAGACTGGGCGAGGCGACAGTTTCTGAGGTCGCGCTCGAGCTCGGCGTACACCGATCGACGGTGTCTCGCCTCTTGGCAGTACTCCGGCACCGCGAGGTGGTGGATATCGCGGGTGCCCGAGGGCGGTATCGCCTTGGGCCGACCGTGCTTCGTTTGGCCGGCTCCATCCATTCGAGGCTGGATGTGACCGTTCAAGGCGCGGCGATCTGTGACGAACTTGCCGTTGAACTCGGTGACACGGTGAATATCGCCGTCCTTCAGGATGACTTCGTCCTCAACGTCTACCAGGCCGACGGCAAGGGAGCTATTACAGTCAACAACTGGGTCGGCCGTTCCACTCCCCTGCACGCCACCAGTTCTGGCAAGGTCTTGCTCGCGTGGCAACCAGAGTTGTGGAAAGCCGAATTCCTGGCTGCGCCACTGGACTCGTTCACACCGACCACCATCACGGACCCCATCGAACTCGCCGCAGAGCTCACGGCGGTAACCACAGCCGGATTCGCGGTCACTCACGGCGAGCTCGAAACAGGCCTGAACGCAATCGCCGCGCCCATCAGAGGAATTGGAGGCGCGGTGATTGCGGCATTGTCGATCTCGGGCCCCAGTTACCGGGTGCGTCCGGAGCAGACTCTTGAGCACGCGGCCGACGTTATGGCGGCCGCCGCGAAAATCAGCTCGAGAATGGGCTACCAGCACTGATCTACAACGCCCACTCATGACGCCATGAGATTCCGATGCCACTCGTGGAAGATGCCGATGTGGTGCTCAGCAGGAACCAGCACACCGCCATCCTCGTAGACCCTCGAGGACATCACTGGCTGCGTCTCCTCGACGGCCTTGAAGTCCTGGCGGTTCACGCGATCAAACAACTCGACGGACTTGCTGAGATCCTTACCGCTTTCGACAACGCTGGGCAGATACAGCCAATCACATTCGATTACCGTACGATCGGCCGCCATCGGGAACATCCGATGGAAGATGATGTGGTCGGGCACCATGTTGATGAAGACCTGGGGCTTGATGGTGATCGCGTAATAGCGGCGAGCTTGGTCCTCGGAGACGCCGGGCAGCAGGTCCACACCCGCTGAGCCGTCGACGGTGAAGCCCTGAATATCGTCGCCGAACTCTGCCCCGTGGTTCACGTAGAACTGGGCAGACAGACCATTGGCGAATTCCGGCAACACCTCGGTGAGTTCCGGATGAATCGTCGCGCAGTGGTAGCACTCCATGAAGTTCTCAATGATGAGCTTCCAGTTTGCTTT
>JBDTAD010000514.1:0-2114 GCA_039924815.1 Lacisediminihabitans sp. | reverse complement strand
CTCACTGCCGAAAGGTGCCGTCAAATCGATGTTTGGGAGCAGCGGAAAAGGGGCTCTGCCGAGCATCCGAACTGACGCACTTGAGCCCCGCACCGCTATGGCTGTCTTTGCTCTCGACTTGCTTCCCGGCGTGCGTTTGGAGAACTTTTAGGGAGCTCTGCGAGCTACCCCTTTGGCCAACGCAAAGTAGGTGCCAACAGCAAGCGCGAACGCCACGCTGAGTGCTACCGGCAGAGGGAAGTTTCCGTTCACCCACGCCGAAAATAGCGACAATGATGCGACGAACAAAGCACACAGACCCGCGACGTGCTTCCGCATCGTTGTCTTAGCCATGAGCTCATCATATTCACTCGAAGGTGGAGCCAGCCGATCGATTGACTAAGGTTCGGCTTGCGGGACTCGCCTTACGCAATCAGTGATTCGCGTGAACGCAGTCCCGTAGGTGAAAACTAGTGTGTTGGAACGCCAGCCAGTGTCGTGGAGTTGCACGGCAGCTTTTGGAGCACCTGGAAGCTCAGGCACGCAGCGAAAGGACACCAATGCTCTCAGCCGACGTAAGCATCACAGCCCGCCCGTTCTTCGAGCGGCATGGGTTCACGGTTGAAGCAAAACAACACCCGGTTAAGGCAGGGGTGGAACTGACCAACTACAAGATGTGAAAAGTATGCCGCCCCGATGAAGCGGCCTTGTGAACGCTTAACAATGCCCGACCAAGGTTCTCATGCGGGCATTCTTGGAAGTTTAAAAAGACCCTCAGGTCAGCTTCCAGTTGCGCTATCAAATCCGGCCCGCTGATCGTCCGTCCTGCGCGACTGCCACTATGTACTAGTGACCGTAGTGATATCGGCATCCGGCAATGCGAATCTCATCGCTTTCAACTTTGTACACGAGGCGATGTTCGTCGGTGATTCGTCGCGACCAATAGCCGTGAAAACCGTGCTTCAGTGACTCCGGCTTTCCGATTCCTTCGTTTCCGTTTCGTGCGATATCTCGCAGCAGGATGTTGATGCGCTTGAGGACCTTTCGATCCTGCGTCTGCCACCATTCATAGTCGGCCCACGCATCTTCGTCCCAGACCAACTTCATTCTGTGAGGTCGCGCTCGACACCTTTACCGGATTCGAGCCGCTCTATTGCACCGAGGAGTCGCCGGGCATTCGTAGGAGATTTCAACAGGTACGCGGTTTCTTTCAACGACTCATAATCATCTAGCGAGACGATGACCACTGGTTCGTGACCCGCTCGGGTGATGATGACTTCCTCGCGGTCATCGACCACGGCGGACAGCGTCGCAGCATACTGTGCTCGGGACTCTGAGTAAGTCATTGTGCGCATGATGTTCCCTTCTTGACGTACAACTTATTGTACGTACATGAAGGGTGTCCCGCAAGAACCCAAGGTTCCCCTGCGGGCACCCGTCGAAGTAGAAAAGCGACCTCAAAGTGGTCCACGGAACCACTGTCAAAATCCGCCCGCTGCTCGTCCGGCTTGCGGGCACCGAGGGCTGGCTAGAGCGAACTTTACTGCGGTCGTTTCTTTGGTGCTCATATTTTGTGACGTCGATATCGTTTCTTAGGTATCTCGTCACGCTCCCGCGGTTCCAAGATCCGCGATGGTTGGCGATTATCGTCTCGGGCGTGCTCGGGACGGGGGCTGCTGATCTCCAGCTTTACCGCGGTTCATGAATGCCAATAGCCGCATCTCCCATCCCAAAGCGGGTCCATGATAATTGTTCGAGCTGAGTACTCTGGGGAGCGGGATGTTTGGAAATAACGCGGCAACAAACTGGCGCTCGTCCGAGCGCCCATTCTCTGCGGGATTGATTGCTCTCTTTGTCGTTCAAGCCTGCCTCTCGGCGGTCGCTGTTCTGTCTGGCCTCTTCGCGTCCATGGCGGTTGCAAGCTGCGGACCGATGCCATCCACTTCCTGCAATATGGGTCTCGCAACCGCTGCAGGATTCCTTCCTTTCGTTGTCGGGATTGTGGCATTCGTGGGTGCACTGGTGTGGGCGTCGCGATCGCGCGAGGCGGGGCATCGCGGCATTTGGGGGCCTCTTGCTGGATCACTCGTTGTTGTTCTCGGAATCGGCGTGAACCTACTGATGAACGCGGTGGC
>JBDTAD010000513.1:0-7179 GCA_039924815.1 Lacisediminihabitans sp. | reverse complement strand
GATTGTGCTGCTGAACTTGCTGCTGCTGTATTTGATCTTCACAGGGCAGGAGTAAGCAGATGCAGCTGATCTCGAGCACCGCGGAGGACTACCTCAAGGTGATCTGGTCCGCCCTGGAGTGGGGCGGTGACCCGATGACCATCAAGGGACTCGCGGCGCGATTCGGCATCAGCGCCGCGTCCGCCTCAGACACGATCAAGCGTCTGGTGGGCCAGGGGCTCGTCCTACACGAGCCGTATCGCCCCATCGGGCTCACTTCGACAGGTGAGAAGCAAGCCGTCAGGGTGGTGCGCCGTCACAGACTCATCGAGACGTTTCTCGTTGCTCAGCTCGGCTACAGCTGGGACGAGGTGCACGACGAAGCAGAGGCGCTCGAACACGCGGTGTCTGACCTGATGATCGATCGGATGGATGCGCTCCTCGGCTCCCCGAAGGCCGATCCGCACGGTGATCCCATCCCGAACCGCAGCGGCGAGGTGTTCTATCCGGCCGATGCCATTCGCGTGACGGACGCTGCCCCCGGCAAATACACCGTCATCCGGATCTCCGACGACGACTCGGCGCAGCTGGCGGTGTTCGAGGCGGCTGGGCTCGTCACCGACGTTCTCCTGACGGTTGTCGAGCGCGACAGCGCAGGCGTCGCGCGCGTTCTCGTGCCCGGCGGAGAACTCGCTCTCACGCCGGCCGACGCTGATGCGGTCATCGTGGTGCCGATCTGATCATTTTGGTAAAGTTGGCTTCGTGGAGAGTGAAGTAGACGGAATTTAGCCCCTTGGTCGGTGGCTTTCAGACTGAGCGAGCGCGGTGCGCGCCCCTGTTCTGAAATCCCGACCAGTGTGAGCCTTCCCTTTACTCCTCCAGCCTGTCCGCAGGCAGAAATGGAACTTCTCCCTTCCATGAAATCAGCCATCACTCTCAGAGATCTGAGCTTTCGATGGAGCGACGGCAGTGTCGCTCTCGAACGGCTCAACGGTACTTTTACGACCGGCCGCACGGGGCTGGTTGGCCAGAACGGTGCGGGCAAGTCCACGCTGCTGCGCCTGATCGCGGGCCTGCTCACTCCGACATCCGGCCAGATCGATGTCGTTGGCGAGGTGGGCTACCTGGCCCAGACGCTCACCCTCGGCCACGCGACCACCGTCGCCGAACTGCTCGGCATCGACCGCACGCTCGCTTCGCTGCGCGCGATCGAGTCAGGGGATGTCGATGAGCGGCACTTCGACGTCGTCGGCGACGATTGGGACATTGAGGCGCGGGCCGACGAGGCACTGAGCGCGATCGGGTTCGGTGCGGCCGATCTCTCCCGAAGCGTGGGGAGGTCTCCGGCGGCGAGGCGATGCTCATCGCGATCACGGGGCTCCGTCTGCGTCGCACGCCCATCACCCTCCTCGACGAGCCCACAAACAACCTCGACCGGCCCACTCGCGCGAAGCTCGCATCGCTCGTAGATACCTGGCCGGGCACGCTGGTCGTGGTCAGTCACGACCTAGAGTTGCTCGACCACATGCAGAACACCGCGGAGCTGCACGCGGGTGGCCTTGCCGTCTTCGGTGGCCCCTACAGCGAGTGGCGCGAGTACCAGGAGCAGGATCAGTCTGCGGCGGTGCAGGCGGCGCGTTCCGCTCAGCAGTCGCTCAAGGTCGAGAAGCGCCAGCGCATCGAGGCGGAAACGAAGCTGGCGCGCCGCGAACGCACGGCCAAGAAGGCCCAGCGTGATGGTGGCATCCCGAAGATCATGGCTGGCGGACTCAAGAACAAGGCCCAGGGTTCTGCTGGTTCGATGCGCACGACGCTCGACGACAAGGTGCAGGCAGCCCAAGCTGCGGTCGATGCGGCGGATGCTCGGGTGCGAGACGAGGAGCACATCCATCTGGTGCTGCCCGATCCGGAGGTCGCGCGCGGTCGCAGACTCGCCGAGATCCAGGATGGCGACCGCACGTTCGTCGTGCAGGGTCCGGAACGCGTCGCGATCGTAGGCCCCAACGGTGCGGGCAAGTCGACCCTGCTTGAGCAACTCGTGAGCGGTACCCAGCCGACCGAAGGCTGCGTGCACGGAACTCTCTTGACCGATCGTTTCGGCTACCTGCCGCAGCGCCTCGATGGTCTGGATGACGCCGCGAGTGCCCTCGACAACGTGCGGTCGGTCGCGCCGAGCATGAGTCCCGGCGACATCCGCAACCAGTTGGCGAGGCTGTTGCTGCGCGGCGACAGTGTCGATCGCCCGGTCGCCACGCTGTCGGGAGGCGAGCGCTTTCGTGTGTGCCTCGCGCGCTTACTCCTGGCTGAGCCGGTGCCGCAACTGCTCGTGTTCGACGAGCCGACCAACAATCTCGACATCGCCAGTGTCGAACAGTTCGCCCAGGCCCTGGATGCCTACCGAGGCGCGATCATCGTCGTCAGCCACGACAATGCGTTCCTCGACCGCGTCGGTATCGACACCGTGCTCGGGTTCGACGATGCCGGGCGTCTGCGTCAGAATGCCACGCTCGAGTGACAGCAGTGTGCGGCGAAGTGAATCTCGATCACGGGTCGTGCCGGTCAACCTGATGCGTCTGCTTGGTGCCGTCCGCGGCCTCGACTCTGGTGGGCGTCATCGCGGCGAGGAGGCGAAGTTTTTCAGCGCTGTCGCTGTGTTCGTCCGGGTAGTACAGAACGAGGGTGAGGCCGTCGACAGGAAGTTTTTCGCGGTGGAGTTTCAGCGCGCCAACCGTGGGGTGGTTCACGGTCGTGGTGCCGCCGTCAAGACGCCGAACATCGTGGCGTGCCCACAGGGATCGAAATCGTGCGCTTGAGAGCGAGAGCTCTCCGACGAGTTCGACCGCGTGCGCATCGGTGGTTTGATCGCCAATGGCTCTGCGAAACACCGCGATGAACTCGGCCACAGCGCTCTCCCAGTCCTCGTGGAATTCGCGCTCTTCCGGATCCAGCAGCAGAGACCGTAGCCGGTTATTTCCGGGCGTGAGGCGTGGAGAGAACGCGACGGCGAGCGGGTTCGAGGCGAGCACGTCGAAGTATCGGCCCTCGATGAACGCGGGAACTTCGAGGGAAGCGAGGAGTTGATGCAACCGGGCGGGCACACGCTCGGTGCGCCGTCGCGGCCGGATACGCGGGTGAGTGGTGCCGAGGCTCAGTAGGTATTCGGCTTCGACCTCATCCAGTTGCAGAACGCGGGCCAAGGACTCCAGAACCTGCGCTGAGGGATTGCGATCCCGTCCTCGTTCGAGTCTGAGGTAATAGTCAGCGCTGATGCCTGCCAGAAAGGCGACCTCTTCGCGTCGCAAGCCAGAAACGCGGCGGTGCGAACCCGTGGGGATCGCCACCTGTTCCGGGGAGACCAAGCCGCGCCGGGCGCGCAGGTATTCGCCGAGCCGGTTCGCGTCACCATCGCCATCCATAACTCTCACGCTATCTCGACCGCAGTGTGTGAGAGGGGGTCTTGTCGCTCCCCGGAAAGACGGGGACCTTCCTGGCCGAGGCGCTTCGGCGTGATGGTTGTCACAGACCAGCCATCGGCTAGAGAGAAGACAGACATGGACATCACCAATCGCACCGTATTCATCGTCGGAGGCACTTCCGGCATCGGCATCGGCCTGGCACGACGGTTCGCGGCGGCGGGCAGCACCGTGATCGTCGGAGGACGAAACACCAACAAAGTTGAAGACCTCGAGACGGTTCGAATCGATGTCACCGACCCGGAGTCCATCCTGAGCGCCCGCGACCAGGTGCTCGCCGAGCATCCAGACCTCGATGTCGTCGTGACGATGTCGGGCGTCTTGCTCATCGAAGACCTCCGTGACCCCGCACACAGCGCCCAGGCAGAGACCACCATCACCGTCAACCTCCTCGGCACAATCCGGGTACTTGACGCGTTCATTCCGCATCTCATCGCCCGCGGGAGCGGCAACATCATCACAGTCGGCTCTGGCATTGGCTTCCTTCCGTTCCCGCTGATGCCCAGCTACGGCGCATCAAAGGCCGGAGTTCACGCCTACACGGAATCGCTCCGCGCGCAGCTGGCCGGGACTGGTGTTGAGGTAACCGAGCTCATTCCGCCCGCCGTCGCCACGGCAGGCCAGGAGAAAGTCAACCCTGCCGCGTTGCCGCTGGATGGCTTCCTGGACGAAGTCACCGACTTTCTCACCGAGACCCCCACGCCGAACGAGATCGTCGTGAGGGCTGCCCTCGCGCTGAGGTGGGCAGAACGTGACGGTACGTACGCGGATCTCCTTGAGCGTCGTTCGCAGTCGCTCAACAGTCTGCCGGGGCGCTGATCCCACCTGTCATCCGCGCCGGGGATAGAATGGAGGCATGTATCTCGCCCTGGAACTTTTCTTCGTAGGCCTGCTGGGGCTGGCCACGCTCGCCATCGGATACATTTCGGTGGTCGTTATCTACAACCTTTTCCGAGGCCAGAGCTGACGCTGCTTTCCCATGTTCGAACTCGATGACAGCATTCCTTCCGAGCTCGTGCCGCTTTCGTGGCTGCTCGGCGTCTGGGAGGGCACCGGCGTCGTCAACTATGCGGTCGGCGACGACACCCGTAATCACGAGTTCGGTCATCGGCTGAGCTTTAGCCACGACGGCCTGCCCTACCTCAACTACACCTCGTACACCTGGTTGCTGAATGACGAGCAAACGCCGCTCGCCACCGAAACCGGGTACTGGCGCATCAGCCGCCCTGCAACCGATGCCGACCCTGGCCCCGGCATGCTGGCTGGTATCGGTGACCGCCCGTTCAACAGCACCGAGTCCGTCGAGACCCTGCGCAACGCTGAAGGTGGCTTCGACATTGAGGTGTCGATCCTCCACCCGGGCGGCGTCAGCGAGCTCTATGTCGGGCAGGTCAAGGGTGCGCGAATCGACTTAGCGACGGATGCCGTGCTTCGCTCGGTCAACGCTAAGGAGCACACCGCGTCTACCCGTATGTACGGCCTGGTCGAAAGCCACCTGCTGTGGGCGTGGGATATCGCCGCTCTTGGGCAGTCACTCGCCACTCACGCTTCTGGGCGGCTCGGTCGCGTTGACTGACACATTTCACAGTGCGTTCCTCTCGCTCCCGGGGGCCGTCGAGGGAACCGATGCGGATGCCGGGGTCGCCCTGCACTACGGCAATCCCGTTCCCGAACAGCGCGCGCTCGCCGCGGGCCAAGCAGTCGTGGATCTCTCGCACCGCTCCGTGCTCACCATCACCGGCCCCGATAGGCTCAGCTGGCTGGACTCGATCAGCAGCCAATCCATCGCGAAGTTGGCGCCGGGCGACTCGAGCGAGACGCTCATTCTCGACCCGAACGGCCGAGTGGAGCACGATATCCGCCTCGTCGACGATGGCGCGACTCTGTGGCTGCTCGTTGAGCGAGTCGACGCGGAGCCGCTGCTGGCCTGGTTGAACAGCATGAAGTTCATGCTGCGCGTGGAGCTGGCCGATCGCTCGGCCGACTATGCGACAGTCGGAGTGCTGGGCGAACTCGAGCTGCCGGTAGCGGCGCCAAACAGCATTCCGGTTATCTGGCGTGACCCGTGGGCGAGAATCGGAGCTGGCGGGCACCAGTACGCGACTGCGGCGGAACATCCCTCCGCTTATTTCCCGTATCGTGAGGTGCTTGTGCGCCGCGAGGATCAGGCCGCTGCGGCTACGCTCCCGGCGGCGGGACTTCTCGCCCTGGAGGCGCTGCGGATTGCCGCTTGGCGACCGCGGTTCGCCGCGGAGGTTGATGAGCGCACCATTCCACACGAACTCGACTGGCTGCGTTCAGCCGTACACCTGAGCAAGGGCTGCTATCGCGGGCAGGAGACGGTCGCCAAGGTGCATAACCTCGGACATCCGCCGCGCAGGCTCGTGATGCTTCACCTCGACGGTTCGGATGCGGTGCTTCCCGTTCACGGGGACAGCGTCGCGGTGCCCGGTGCCGACGACGAAGACACAGTGGTGGGCAAGATCACCTCGTCCGCTCAACATCACGAGCTCGGACCGATCGCGCTCGCGGTGATCAAACGCACCGTCGACCCGCTGGCCGAGCTTGTGGTGCTGACCGAAGGCATCCGCATCGCAGCAGCACAAGAAATCATCGTGCCGCCGGATGCCGGGGCCGAGGCCAACGTGCCGCGCCTGCCCCGACTAGGCGCCGTCCGCCGCTAACCCACTCGTTCCTCGGCAGCGACCCGGCTACTTGTTCGTGCCCTGCGAGACCGAGCCCTGCAGCTGACGCTGGAAGATCATGTAGACGATGAACACCGGAATGACCGTGATGACTACGGCGGCGAACAGCGCCCCAGCATCCACCGAATAGCCGGCCTGCGACGCGAATTGAGCCATGCCCTGCGTCAGCACATATTTATTCGGATCGGTATTCAGCGCGATCGGCAGGAGGAACTGGTTCCAAAGACCGACGAAGTTCAGGATCGCCACGGTCGCGAGCCCCGGACGAGCCATCGGCAGCATCACCTGAAAGAAGGTGCGCCACTCGCCTGCGCCGTCGATCGCTGCGGCCTCCGCGATGGAGGTCGACAGCGACTTGAAAAACGACACCAGAAAGAACACGGTGAACGGGAAGGCGAACGCCGTGTACGTGATGATGAGCCCGGGCAGCGTGTTCAGCAGCCCAATGCTCCTCAGCACGAAGAACAGCGGAACGATCGCGAGGAAGATCGGAAACGTCAGCCCGGCAAGCATCAGGTAGTAGAGCGCCCTGCTGCCGGGAAACTGGAATCTGGCTAGCACGTAGGCCGACATCGAACCGAACAACATCGTCAGGATCAGGGCGCCGAACACCACGATAAGGGTGTTGGTGAAGAAGCTGCCGATGCCAGAGGTCGTCCACGCGGTGACGTAGTTGTCGAAGTTCCAGACCTTGGGCAGTGAGAACGGCGATGCGTAGATCTCCTTCGTCGTCTTGAAGGAAGAGAGCAGTACCCACAACATCGGCAAGATGACGATGAGTGACCAAATGGTCAGTACCGTGTGGGAGGCACCGCCAACGAGCCGGTCGCTCGTTGTCGCCTTCTTGCGGCGAGGAGTGAGAGCGCCACCGGGAGTGCGGGTCACGATGGCCTCAGTGCTGAGTGTTGTCATTGTCATTCCGCCACGTCATTGTTGCCGCCGGTGAGCTTGCTCACCAAAAATACGATTGCCGCAAAGATGAGAGTGATGACCGCGAGCAGCACGCCCATCGCACAGGCGTA
>JBDTAD010000512.1:0-2545 GCA_039924815.1 Lacisediminihabitans sp. | reverse complement strand
GCGTGCGTGCCACTTTTCTCGGCGATCGTGCAGAAGAGCAAGCGTGGTGAAGTGAACCAGTTAGTCGCCAGTCGGGTGGGAGGACTGTATCGAATACTCGAATCCGCTCGGCTACTGCTCGAGCGCGCTGCCGCCGATATCGACGACACCGAGGCGGCGACGGACCCAGACCACAGTGCTGTGCTCGCTCACTCTGTGCGCGGCATGGTGGCGGATGCTGTCGATGAGACTCTTGCGGCAACTCGCGACATCCTCGGACCGGCTGCTCTGGCGCTCGACGAGCCCATCGCGAGGCGTTTCTCCGACCTCGAGATCTATGCGTCGCAGTACCACCGCGGTGCGGATGACGCGTCGCTTGCCGCGCACGTGAACTCAGAGGGTTCGTGGTGGTGACCTTTGACGCCGCGACCGCGGTGACGAGTGCCAGTAAATGGCGCTCTGATCCACGCTGGCGAAGCATCCAGGCCACCGACCTGGATGCGTTCCGGTCGCTCGCTAAGTTGGTCGTTTTCTCGGCACACCCGGACGATGAGACACTCGGCGTCGGAGGCATGCTCGCTGCCGCAGCGGAACTGTCGATTCCCGTTCATGTAGTCGTGGCGACAGGAGACGACCCGCGCCGCAGGGGAGAATTGACGGCGGCTCTCGACGAGCTTGGTGTGAGTGCGCACATCGACTACCTCGAGTTCCCAGACGGCGCGCTGAAACAGCACACCCCGCAGCTCGCGTCCGCTGTCTCAAATATTCTCGTCCAGAGCGATGGCCCTACCTGGGTCATCGCACCATGGCCGGGAGATCGACACGGAGATCATCGCGTCCTCGGCGAGCAAGTGGAGGCAGCCGGACGATCGGCAGACACCAAAGTGTTTTTCTATCCCGTGTGGCTATGGCAATGGGGCACACCAGACCAGTGCCCCTGGGAAAGGATGCGTGAGGTATCCCTGTCACGCGCTGTCCAGGATCGCAAACAGGCCGCGCTCGCACGCTTTGGCTCCCAGATTCAGTCGTTCGCAAATCCGGACGGCGTACTCACCGGAGAGTTTCTCGAAAACTTCATCGGCGGGCGCGAGGTGCTGATCGTGCCTGACCCCGAGTCCTCGCACAGAGCCACGAATTCGCTTGAGGACCACTTCGAGCAGCTCCACGCAGAGTCGAGCGACCCTTGGGCTGTGCGCGATCGCTGGTATGAGCGACGTAAACGCGCCGTGACCATGGCCTCCCTTCCCCACGAGCGCTATGTGCGGGCGTTGGAAATCGGATGCTCCGTCGGCGAGCTCTCTGCCGAGTTGGTTGAGCGGTGCGAGTATCTGGTCGCCGTCGACGGTTCACCCTCGGCAGTGACAACGGCGAGGAATCGACTGCGTGAGAGTCCGACCGCCACGGTGCAGCACATGCAGGTGCCGCACGAATGGCCGGAGGGTGAGTTCGACCTGATTGTGGTTTCTGAAGTGGCGTACTACCTCTCTCCGGACGCGTGGCGGGCCACTATCCAGCGGTGTCGGGATTGCCTCACGCGTGGCGGCACGATTCTGCTCTGCCACTGGCTGGGCGTAGCCGATGATTTCGCTCAGACCGGCGCGCGGGCCCACCAGGTGTTTCGGGACGAATCCACACTCCGCGCACTCGTCGTGCACCGCGAACACCACTTCATTTTGGAACTCTTTGCAGACAAGAAAGGACCGCAAAATGAATGAGCCGCTCAGGCACGTCGTTGTCGTGATCCCGGCCCGCGACGAAGCAGAAACACTGCGCGAGTGCGTCAGATCCGTGGAACGCTCGCGCTGTGCACTCGGAAACGAGCTGCAGACGCACACTGTGCTGGTTCTGGACACCTGCACGGACGACTCTGCCATCATCGCCGCGGAGTTCGACGATGTGAGCGTACTTTCTGTGCGATTCGCTAACGTGGGCAAAAGCAGGGCACACGGGGTCGCCCACGGATTGCAACTCGCGAACGATGATCCTGCAGCCGTGTGGATAGCCACGACCGACGCAGACAGTGTCGTTGCTGACGGTTGGCTCCGCGAGCACGTGAACGCATCCTGCTCAGGTGCGGATGCCTTGGTCGGCAGCGTCGTCCCGCTGCTCGATGACCTCGATGAGGCCCGCAGAACAGCATGGCTCGCAAGTCACTCACCCGGCTCTACTCTCGGACACGTTCACGGCGCGAATCTGGGGATTCGTGCGGATGCCTATCTCGCCGCAGGGGGATTCACAGCGCGAAAACGCAACGAAGACGTGTCGCTGGTGGAAAGACTCCGCGACACGGACGCACGAATCCTACATTCTGAACGCGAGCCCGTGACAACCTCAAGCCGCTTGAACGGGCGCGTAGAGGGTGGATACGCAAAATACCTCACGGACCTCGTCGCGAGGTAACGGAGGCTTCAGCTCTCTCTCGTCACATCGTCGGCGGGTTTATCCGGCCGCCAGCCGCGCCACGAAGGCTGGCGCAGCCTGCCCGTGGAGGTCCACTCAGCGAACTCGACCTCACCGACGAGGCCGCCGCCCACCCAGTGAGCGTCCGACGCGTCCACGCGCGGGA
>JBDTAD010000511.1:0-11431 GCA_039924815.1 Lacisediminihabitans sp. | reverse complement strand
CCTCGGTAAGACACCGCTAGACGCCAGCGAGATTAGACGAGCTCGGAGTCCCACGCTCGGCCGCTGGCGGTTACCTCGGGCATATGCGTCTCGGCCCACTCGCGGAGTATACTCAGCGGTTCCGCCAGGGACATCCCCCGTTCAGTGAGTGAATAGTGCACCTGCGGCGGGGATGTTGGCTGCACTCGGCGGCTGACTACGCCGTCTCGCTCGAGCGAGCGCAACGTCTGGGTCAGCATCTTTTGCGAGACTCCGCACATGCGGCGCTTCAACTCGGAGAAGCGCAACTCGCTCGCAGACTCAGCAGACATCGTGAGGACCGCCATCGTGGACCACTTCGACCCGACGCGATCGAGGAGTTGTCGCGTAGGACACGTCGGATCAAATAGATCACCGCGGCCGGAGCGGGGGCGGATCACTACTTCCGCGGTTACTTGGGAGTGACCTGGTGTGGGCAAAGTGCCTTCTTGTGGGGCTCTAGATGGTTACCTACGGTTGTGTGGTATCCAATAGTAACCAAGGAGTCTCCGTGCGCACTACCCCACTCACCTCTCACATTCCTGGCGCGACAGTGAGCCTGATCACAGTGCGATCAGAAGCGGGCGGCGACGCCGGACTGGCGGTGGAGGCACTCGGCGATGGCCCTGCGGTTCTGCTGGTGCACGGCTTCCCTCACACTCGCGCGATCTGGCGAACCGTCGCGCCACTGCTCGCTGCTGCTGGCAGGCGGATCATCGTCCCCGACCTTCGCGGACTCGGCGACAGCACGCGCACCCAGGGTGGCTACGAGGCGATCGACCTCGCGGCGGATCTCACCGGGGTGCTCGACGCGCTCGGCGAACCAACCGCCGACGTTGTGGGGATCGACCTCGGAGTCGCGCCCGTCTTTGCGCTGACCGCCAGCCAGCCCGCACGCGTGAGAAGCATGACTCTCATTGAAGCGATGATCGGCAAGCTCTCCGGCGCCGAAGGGTTTCTCGCCGGAGGCGCACCGTGGTGGTTCGGGTTACACGCAGCCCCCGGCGGCCTAGCCGAACAGGTGCTGGCCGGCAACGAGGAGCGGTACGTTCGTTTCTTCCTCGATGGCGGAACAACTACCGACTTCCCCGACGAGCTCGCGCGCATCATCGCCCGAGCATACGAGGGTCTCGATTCCCTTCGCGCCGCTTTCGAGCACTACCGAGCTATACCCGAGAACGCGAAGTGGGCCGCGGCCTTCGCTTCCACTGAACGGCTGCAGATGCCGGTGCTCGCGATCGGAGGCGGCACAGTCGGCGACACCACCGCCAAGCAGTTGCAGCCGTTCACCGATAACCTCACATCCCACGTGCTCCGCGGCGTGGGCCACATCGTCCCGATCGACGCACCAGCCAAGCTGGCGGCCCTATTGAGCTCGCACTTCTCGCCGATGACCGCCTAAAAGTTCCAGACAACTCAGCCTACAGGCACCAAAAACAGGCGCACTATCAGAATCATTCTGACCCTTTTGGGCGGACTCTCAGATCGTTGACATTCCTGTCGCCAAGCAATAGCCTTTTCACAGCAACGGTGCTGAGTCTGTGCTTGGACGTAGGCACGAGACACCGCCGCCGCGGTTTCCGATCACAGAAAGCGCCCTCAATGCAACGCAGGTGTGCACCGGTTATTAGGTCGAATGGTTGGCAGCGCACCGACGCCAACAGGTTCGAAGCACAACGCTAATGGCTGCACGGTTAGCTCTTCGCGACGTCAGCCTGGGTTTCGGCGGCATTCAGGTACTGGGTTCCGTCAGCCTTGAAGCAGAGCCAGCGAGTGTGCTTGGCCTTGTGGGGCCTAATGGCGCAGGCAAGACTTCTCTCTTCAATTGCATCAGCGGGCACTACACACCATCCTCTGGCTCGATCATGATCGATGACGTCGAAGTGCTCGGCACGGCGCCGTCAAAACTCGCGAGCATCGGCCTCGCCAGAACGTTCCAACATCCCGCACTACAACTGCAGGCAACGGTCTTAGAGAACGTGCTTCTCGGCGGACATTCTCGCCTGACCGGAGGCGCAATTGCGTGGGCTTGCCGACTACCCTCAACGGTTCGCGGCGAGAAGGTAATTCGCCAGGAAGCACTCGAACTACTCGACCGGTTCGGGTTGGCGTGGGCGGCCAGAACAACGGCGGGTGAGCTTTCTCATGGACTGCACAAGGGAATCGAACTGTGCCGAGCGCTTCTTGCGAAGCCACGTCTCCTGCTGCTCGATGAACCCGCCGCAGGACTATCGCACGCCGAGGTCGAGCAATTTATCGCGTCAATTCCCAGCATCCGCGCCGATTTCGATCTGACGATCGTGGTCGTGGAACACCACATGGGCCTGGTGTCGGCGATTACCGACAAGGTTGTTGTGCTGGATAACGGGCGCAAGTTAATGGAGGGCACTGCCGCGGAAGCGCAACGAGATCCTCTCGTGATCGAGGCCTACCTCGGAACGAGGGCGGCCCAGTGAGCCTTCTCGAGCTTGAAAATGTCACCGCCGCGTACGGCCCGGTTGTCGTGCTGCACGGCGTTAGCGTAAGCGTCGAGCAGGGCGGCGCGACCGGCATGTTGGGTGCGAACGGCGCTGGCAAGACAACAACGCTGCGAGCGATCAGCGGAATGGTTCGCACCACCGGCCGCATCAGGTTTGACGGCAAAGACATCTCGGGCTTACGGCCTGAGCAGGTCGCGAAACTTGGCATCGCTCACGTCCCCGAAGGGCGCGGCACGCTCGCCCGTCTCACCGTGCGAGACAACCTTCTGGTCGGGGCCTATCAGCGACGCGACCGACGCGCGGTCAAAGCGGATCTCGACTACTGCATGGATCTGTTCCCCCAGTTGTCGAATCGAATACGCTCGCAAGCCGCCGCGCTGTCGGGCGGTGAGCAGCAGATGCTGGCCATCGGCCGCGGGTTTATGGCGCGTCCGCGGTTGCTCCTCCTCGACGAGGCATCCCTTGGCCTGGCTCCGAGCACCGCCGACAAGGTTTATGACGCGGTTGCCCGCCTTCGGCGCGAGTCTGGACTGTCGATGCTCGTGGTCGAACAGAACGCCGCTTTGGCCTTCAACCTCGTGGACAAGGCCACCGTCTTGGAAACCGGTCGCAGCGTACTGAGCGGCACCCAAGAAGAGTTGATGGGCATGGAGTCCATCCGTAAAGCCTATTTGGGAGGGTAGGGCCGACATGAATTCACAATTTGTCCAACTCATTGTCGACGGCCTCGCCAGCGGATCCATCTATGCCGCCCTCGCCCTCGCGATTGTGCTGGCGTACCGCGCGACAGGCTTACTGAACTTCGCGCAGGGCGTCATGGCCGTGTTCTCGACCTACCTGGCGTACAGCCTCTGGCAAGCGGGGCTCTGGCCGCTCGCGGCCATCCTGATCGCAATTGCGATCTCTCTTGTCTTCGGTGCGGGGGTCGAACGACTCGTGATCCGACGTTTTGAACGTGGCTCGATCAACACGGCAGTCGTCGTGACAGTGGGATTGTTTGTGCTCATCCAGGGAATATCGGGGGCTATCTGGAGTTACAACCCTCTCCCCTTCCCGTCATTGTTCCCACTGACCACCATCAAAATTGCGGGTGCCGTCGTCGGCATTCGATCTCTGGGCACGATCGCGGTACTCATCGTCGTTGTCGTGCTCCTGCAGTTGCTGTTCAAGGGAACCAAGCTCGGTCTCGCCCTTCGCGCAGTCGCAGATAACCCACAATCCGGATCGCTCTCTGGCCTGCCGGTGGGACGACTGCTCATGATCGGCTGGGCACTGGCCGCGGCTCTTGGTGCGATCGCCGGCTCGCTGGTCGCCCCTCAGGTCTTCCTGAGCCCCGGGATGCTGGACTTCGTCTTGGTCTATGCCCTGGCCGCCGTCATCATGGGCGGACTCGACAGTCCGATCGGAGCGGTCGTTGCCGCCTGGTTCATCGGCGTCGTCGAAAACTTAGCCGGCGCCTACCTTCCCTTCATTGGTGATGACCTGAAGATCGCTGTACCTCTGATCGCGATGTTCATCGTTCTTATCGTGCGACCCCAGGGCTTGTTCGGTCGCAGAGAAGTGGTGCGAGTGTGAAAAAGACATTTATGGCCAATAAACGGCTACGACTCGTGGTGTACCTCGCGGTTGCCATCGTCGTCATTGTCGCGCCGCTGATGCTCTCCCCGTATATGAACTTCCAGCTGAGCATGGTCGCCGTCTTCGCTGTCGCCATCCTGGGACTGAACATCATCATGGGCTACACGGGACAGATCTCCCTCGGTCAGAGCGCGTTCGTGGGCCTGGGTGCCTACATGACCGCGTACGGAGTGTTGAGCGGATGGCCGATAGTCGTCACCTTTTTGTTGGCCTGCCTCGTTCCTGCAGCAGTCGGTTTTCTGGTCGCCCTCCCCGCAGTGAGACTGCGTGGGCACGCCCTGGCCGTAGTGACTCTGGGCCTGCCGATCATCGCCTTGCCGCTCGCACGACGATTCCCGGACTTCACCGGGGGATCCAACGGAAAGACCGTGGACTGGATGAACGCGCCAGCCTGGAGCGGACTTGCCGTAGACCAGTGGCGGTACTACGTCATCATCATCATCGCGGCGATTTTCTTCCTGTTCGCTCGAAATCTGGTGACCGGACGCATCGGACGTGCCTTCACCATCGTTCGCGAGAACGAAGCCGTAGCCACATCCATGGGCATCTCGAGCTACCGCTACAAGGTGCTGGCGTTCACGATCTCCTCCCTCTACGGAGGTGCGGCTGGATTTCTGTACTTGGGAGCCGTGCAGTTCACCTCGCCAGAAACTTCGAGCTTCTTGGTCGCGATTAACATTCTCGCTGCCATGGTCATCGGTGGCTCGGGAAGCATCGCTGGCTCTCTGATCGGTGGCGCGTTCTACGTGACCGTGCCCTTCCTCGCCGGGCAAGTCAACTCATCACAGACAGCGATCTTCTCCGGTGCAGCGCTCTTGATCGTGCTCCTCATCGTCCCGGGCGGTCTGGTCACAGTGCCGCGCGCGATCAGGCAACTCCTCGCCAAGAGGACCGCCCGAGCAAATGCTCGGTTGAACAAAGAAAGTGGCGAAGTCGAAGGGAATTCGAGCGCATCCACAAGTACTCCCTAAGGGAAATACGCTCCTCCATTTAGCGATGCCGCAAAATCGATAAAGAGAGCAGATGACGAAGTGTTGAGACATTCAATAGGAAGAGTAAGCAAAGCAACGAGCATCGTCGCCGTTGCAGGCATGCTGACACTAGCAATGGCAGGATGTGCTCGCGGTACTACTACGACCCCGGCGAGTGGCAGCGTCGCCAATGATCCGGGGATTACCAATTCAACTATCACGCTGGGAATCGACACACCGCTCAGCGGTCCAGTGGCAGGGCCCGGATCCTGCTCGCTAGCCGGACTTCAAGCCTATTTCGGCGCGACTAACGCCGCTGGGGGCATCAAGTTCGGTGATGGCAAGACTCGCACTGTCGAGCTCAAGTCGTACGACGACGCATACGATCCAGCAAAGGCTGTCTCTAACTTCCGTCAGATGATTTCCGACAAGGTATTCGCGGACGTGGGCGGTCTTGGAGCCGGAAATAACCTGGCGATTATGCCCATCGCCAATAAAGAGAAAATACCCCAGGTATTCCTTCAGTCGAACACTACGAAGTTCAGCAGTGACCAGACAGCGAACGAGTGGACGACCGGCTGGCTGCCCACCTACCGCAGTGAGGGAGAGGCTTTCGGCAAGTTCTTGGCCGCGGCGAACAAACCCATCACCGTCGCCACGTTGGCGCAGAACGACGATGTTCTGCAAATGGTCGCGGGACTAGAGGCTGGCATCAAGGGTTCGCAGGTGAAGATCGTCGCGCAGACCACCTATGAGGCAACGGACCCGACGGTAGACGCGCAGATCACAAAACTGGCCGGATCGAAGGCAGACGTGTTCTTCTCGGCTGACGTACAAACCCCGCTGGCCGTGTCCTCGCTCATCAAGGCGCAGCAACTTGGCTGGCTGCCCACCGTGTTCTTGCCGGCGAATACGTCTGCAAAGACCACGATTCTCGACCCTGGCCATGCGGATGCCTACCCGGCGGTCTACACAACGGGCTTCTCCAAGACCGTGACGAACCCGCAGTACGCCGGTGACGCCGACGTCAAGAAGTTCACCAAGGACATGGATACGTACGCCAAGGGTACGTCCGTGTCGAACGCTTTCGCACAGTGTGAATGGGCCTACTCAATCGGTGCCACGGTTGAGGCTGTTTTCAAGTCGATGAAAGCACCGACCAGGACTGCATTTATCGATGCTGTCCACAGCATCAAAGGGCTTGACGTGCCGTTGATGCAGGAGGGTGTGCAGGTTGACACGACCTCTCGAACTGCACCCGCAGTGGACGTTACCCGGATCCAGCAGTTCGTAAACGGAGCATACGTACAAGCGGACAAATTTAAGGGCTGATCGGTGATCAACCCGACTCGGTCACCGTGTCCCGGTGACCGAGTCGGGTTTGATCAGCACGCAGTCGCAATGTTCGTGCTCGTCTTCGTGTGAAGTGACGAGAAGTCACCAGATGGTATTGGAGTGTGGATCGTGAAGGTTGCGGAAGCAGTAGGCAAGGCACTGGCTGGTGCGGGAATAGGCCAAATCTTCGGCGTGGTCGGAAGCGGTAACTTTCGCGTGACGAACGCGATGGTGAGCGAGGGTGTGCCATTCGTCGCTTCGCGGCACGAGAGCGGGGCTGCCTTGATGGCGGACGCCTATACACGCATGTCTGGTCGCACGGCCGTTCTCTCAGTTCACCAGGGCCCAGGCTTTACTAACGCGTTGACCGGTATTACGGAAGCGGCGAAGAGCCATACACCGATGCTGGTACTGGCACCGCACGCACCGAATTCGCTCAAGGCATCCAACTTCTGGGTAGATCAGGCCGCCATGGCGGAGGCTGCCGGATGCGTGGTGGAGCACATTCATGGAACGGTCAGCGCCGTTGACGACGCTCTCCGCGCCCTTGCACGCGCGCGTCAGGAACGCTGCACGGTTGTGCTCATCATGCCAAACGAGATCCAGGAAGATGAGTTTCAGGGGGCGATTATCCCCTCCGCTCCGGCCGTCCAAGACGTGATCGTCCGAGCGTCATCCGAAGAAGTATCGCAACTCACCGCGCTGTTGGCAGCCAGCGAGCGTCCCGTTTTTATTGCCGGTCGAGGGGGACTCGGCGCCCGAGATGAGCTACTGGCGCTTGCTGAATCGTGTGGCGCACTTCTTGCCACGTCGGCGGTCGCGCGAGGACTCTTCTCTGGCGAGGAGTGGAACATCGACGTGAGTGGCGGCTTTGCCACTCCGGCTGCAACGTCCCTGATCGCAGGTGCCGACCTGCTCGTCGTGTGGGGGGCGAGTCTCAACCGATGGACCACGGGCAATGGTGCACTGCGGGAGGGGCCCAAAATCGTAGTACAGATTGACGATCGGCTGAATGCTCTGGGATTGCATTACCCCGTCGATGTGGCGATCGTTGCGGATGTCGTCGACACAGTTCGCCAAGTACAAGCGGCCTGGGCGCCAGCTGGTCACCCCGTCGACGGCTACCGTACGCCCGAAGTGGCGCAGCAAATAGAGACAGCCGGCGACTGGAGACTGGTCACCTATGACGAGGTCGCCTCCGACACCACAATCGATCCAAGAACTCTCACCATTGGTCTCGACGAGATCTTGCCCATGAACAGGATCGTCGTTCCGGACGGTGGCAATTTCAACGGATATCCGGCGATGTTCTTTCGGGTACCCGACCAATACGGCTACTGCCTGCCGCTCGCATTCGCATCCATAGGGCTCGGTCTCTCCTCCGCAATAGGCGCTGCGACCGCACTCCCGGATCGCACGGTGATCGCCGGAGTCGGGGATGGCGGATTCCTTATGAGCCTCGTCGAACTCGACACGGCAGTGCGTCTGAGACTGAAGCTAGTCGTGGTCGTCTATAACGACGACGCCTATGGAGCCGAAGTGCACCACTTCGGGCCAGAGGGCGTCCCTCTCGACATAGTGGAGTTTCCGCCAACAGACATTGCAGAGATCGCGCGAGGATTCGGTTGTGACGCGCTAACCGTGAGGACGCCTGCCGATATCAGCAAAGTACAGGAGTGGCTGGATGGGCCGCATGACCGCCCACTCGTGATCGATGCGAAAATCACATCGTTCCTCTCCTGGGTCTCCAAGCACGCGTTTTCCGGTCCAGGCTTCTGACTCCAGGCAACGGCACCTCGAACCCGCCGTGACGAGCGAACGGCTTAACTCTTCGGAACAGCGATGCTGCGGGTTGCCATGAACTCGCGAAGTCCTTCGATACCCATCTCTCTGCCCATGCCGCTTCCTCGCACTCCACCAAACGGGGCGCGCTGATCGAGCCAGGATGGGCCGTGGTTGTTGATGAAGATGTAGCCGCTGGTCAGCTTGGCGCCGACCGTCGCAGCACGAGCCAGATCCGCGCTCCACACAGACGAACACAGACCGGCCCAGGTGTCGTTCGCCGCACCGATCGCTTCGGCCTCGTCGTCGAAAGGGATGATGGGAATGGTCGGACCGAACTGCTCTTCGCGCACCACGCGAAGTGACGGGTCCGGATCCAGCACCAGGCTTGGGCGCAGAAAATAGCCGTCCTTCAGGCCTGACTCCTGTGGCAAGGAAGCGAATTCGCGTACCTCGGCACCGGCCGCACGCGCCTCATCAACGAGTTCCGCCACGAGATCCCGCTGCCGGGCATTGTTCAGCGGCCCCATGGTGGTCTCCTCATCGAGCCCGTGGCCAAGAACCGTTTTCTCAAGGAGCGCGGTGAATCCATCGACGACCTCTTGGTAGCGGGAGCGGTGCACGTAGATACGTTTTACCGCCATGCAGATCTGCCCCGTGCTGCGGAAAGTGCCATCGAACATCCGGGACAGCGCGTCCGTGTCGAGCACCGCGTCGTCGAGGATGATAGCCGGATCGTTGCCACCCAGTTCAAGCATCACTTTCACGAGGTTGTTCGATGCCATCTCCATGATCCGGCGTCCACCTCCGGTGCTCCCGGTAAAGGAGACCATTGCGACATCATCGTTCTTCACCAGGGCCTCACCGATCTCGGCATCCACCCCTGTCACGACATTCAACACACCGGGAGGTAGCTGCTCCGCAACCCTTTGCACAACCCGCGTGATCGCGAGCGGGGTCGTGGGCGGCGGCTTGACGATGACCGCGTCACCTGCGAGCAGGGCGAACGGCAGCGACGCCCCAAGAATTGAGAGGGGCCAGTTGTACGGCACGATGATCGTGACGACCCCGAGCGGCACATAGCCGACCGTCGTCTCGTGCGGCGGCCCAGGCAACACGGTCACCTCGTTCACCTTCGCGGCGAGCGCTGTCGCGAGACCGAATCGACGGTTGAAGGACAGCAGGTCGAAGAGTGACTCCTTCTTGATCTTGCCGTTTTCCAGGCTCAGGATGCGGGCATCCTCGTCGTGAAACTCGGCAAGCACGCTCAGGCTGGCATCTAGCATCGCCGCCCTTGCCGCTGGCGTCAGCGCGGCCCACGCAGGCTGGGCCTTCTTTGCCGCGGCGACGGCTTCGAGTGCCTGTTCACGCGAGGCAGCTGCGGCTATACCGACTGTGACGGAGGGTTCCGCTGGGTCAATGACCGGCAGTTCGCCAGCCCCAGACTTCGCCACCCCACCGATGAACAGACCAGTCCTGACAAGACCTTGGGACCTCTGGAAAGTCATACCAACTCCATCATTGGGAAACGCGCCGGTCGTAATGCATCACGACCGGGTCCAGAGTCGTGTCGAGCACCGCAGTGGACTTGTAAAAAATCTAGGCCGCAAGAAGGAAAATGTCAACAATATCGTTATCATTCTGGAATGTGTTCTGGTGGATCAGCGCGTGAAAGCAACCCTCGCATTGGTCTCCAACAAAGTGTTGACACTTTCGTCTACACGAGCTAGCGTCAGTGCAAACCGCTCCGGGATAGTCGAACAGCGGATTCTGGCGAGGAGCTGGCAGCGTGACAACTGTGCGTGACGCTTGTTTTGACATCATGCGCGCAGAGGGCATGACGACGATATTTTCAAATCCTGGATCGACGGAGATCCCCTTTTTAACGGCGCTTCCGGACGACATCAAGTTCGTTCTCGCCCTTCACGAGGGATCCGTGGTTGGCATCGCGTCCGGTTACGCCCTCGGCAGCAAAAACCCCTCGTTCGTGCTGTTACACACCACGGCAGGGTTGGGTAACGCGGTGGGCGGGATCGCTACCGCCCGGACAAATCATGTTCCGCTCGTGATCGTCGTTGGTCAGCAGGATCGTCGCCACCTCGCTCTTGAGCCGTTCCTGGCTGGTCGGCTCAATGGCCTCGCGGGCGAATATCCGTTGGAAGTCTTCTCCCCAGTGCATGCGTCGGATGTGCCGTCGGCCATACGGCGCGCAGCTCATGTCGCGCGAGACCACAGCGGGCCGACCATCGTGATCGTGCCAATGGATGATTGGGATGCCACGGCGGATCCGAGCGCGGACGCTGCGGCCAGCCGGGTGAGCGTTGCACCGAGCGGAATTCCCTCCGAAATCACCGAACTCGCGACCGCACTCCGGGAGTCATCCGCGCCAGCCATTATCGCGGGGGCTGGCAACGACTCTGCCGAGGGCTGGGCTGCCTTGAGCACGCTAGCCGAACGACTGGGCTCTCCTGTGTGGCAGGAGGCCTTCAGCTCGAGAGCGGGTTTTCCGCAAGACCACCCACTCTTCCAAGGCAGCCTGCCGGCTGATCGCCCCCGGATCAGGAAGGAGTTGGCGCATCATGACCTGATCCTGGTCGTTGGCACGGCTGCATTGCGCCTGTACCCGTACGCTACTGGCCCACTCCTCCCCGAGGGAGTGCGTCTCTTTGTTATTACCGCCGATGAAGCCGAGGCGATTCGCTCGCCTGCCGAACTTTCGATCATCGGCGATCCCGCGCCACTGTGCGCGGCATTGAGCGAACTGCTCACTGACCGTCCGGCGTCTTCTGTTGCGCATCAGCCTGTGGCCAATTCGCCTGCCACGGAGTATCGTCTCGATGCACCAGCGGCTGACCAGCCTCTGCGAGCCGCGCACATCTTCCAGATCCTTGCGACAGCGCTGCCTGCAGAGACGACCCTCGTCGTGGAAGCCCCGTCATCGCGGCCAGCCTTCATCGCGCTCGTGCCGATACGACGCCCCTTTGGCTACCTGGCTCCAGCCATGGGCGGTCTCGGCTTCGCCATGCCAACAGCGATCGGTATCAAGTTGGCACGACCCGGACATCCGGTGCTGGGTATCGTTGGTGACGGCGCCTCCATGTACTGCATTCAGTCGCTCTGGAGCGCTCAGTACCTGCACATCGGGATTGTGTTCATCGTGCTGAACAACAATGGGTACGCCGTCATGAACCGTCTGGCAGAGAAACG
>JBDTAD010000510.1:0-6127 GCA_039924815.1 Lacisediminihabitans sp. | reverse complement strand
CGGGTTGACGTACACGCTGCGCGCCATCTCACTCATGGTCAGGATCGTGTCTCCGGCGGCAATCGCCGAGATTTCTGGCTTCTCATGGGTGACACCCTGCAGGATGCGGAGGGTGGATGCGTCGTCGGGATAGCCGATCGAGGTCTTGATCATGAAGCGATCGAGCTGGGCTTCGGGGAGGCGATACGTTCCCGCCTGCTCTACCGGGTTCTGGGTGGCGATCACGAGGAACGGAGAGCCGACGGAACGACTCACGCCGTCGACCGTGACGTTGCCCTCTTCCATGACCTCCAGCAGCGCGGACTGAGTTTTCGGGCTTGCCCGGTTGATCTCGTCAGCAAGCACAATGTTGGCGAAAATCGGTCCGGCGTGGAACTCGAACTCGCCCTTTTTCTGGTCGTAGACGGTGATGCCGGTCACGTCCCCCGGCAGCAGGTCAGGGGTGAACTGGATGCGCGAATTGGTTCCACTGATCGTCTGGCCGAGTGTGCGTGCCAGCGCCGTCTTCCCGGTGCCAGGGACATCCTCCAAGAGAACATGTCCGCCGCTAATCGCGGTTGCGAGCACAAGCTCTACGACGTGTCGCTTACCAAGAATCGCCTGCTCGATGTTGTCTGCGATCAGCGAAAAGGTCTCGCCGAACCAGGCAGCCTGCTCCGGTGCAATCGTCATGCTGTATTTCCTCTCAAGGGGTAGTCGGCGTGGGCGTGGGCGTGATGGGCGCTGCGCACACGTTCACGGGATAGTCGATCGGGTCAAGCGTGCTGAAGTGAGTCGCCCACGTGACGTGATAGGTCGCACTCGACGTTGCGACGTCGGTGGTCACCGTCACGGTCGCTGATCCCCTGGCACCGGCCGAAATTTGCACGTCACCTGGCTGTGGCGTCTTGACGCAGTCCGAGGTACTCGTCGACTTCAAGACCGGGAAGTTTACAGTCGTCGTAGTCGGAGCCGTTGCGGCTGTGATGGGCTCCGAGCTGGAGCACAGCGACGAGAGAGTGACGTGGCAGTACTTGAACGCCATCGTGCTGACCGTGCCTGGATCAAGCTGGAACGTGTCGCTCGAATTGCCGTTAATCAGGTACACGATCTTAAAGTGCGGTTTCGCGGGGATCACGGGAGCCGTGTAATTCAGATACTGCACGGTCTTACCGGACTGCGTCGGCGTCGTCGCGACGGTGTAACTGTAGCTACCTGTCGGCGCACCCACCGAACTGCCCACGACAATGTTCCTCACGGTGTTGGACGTGCTGACTCCATAGCCGTTGGTTCCACAGGCCATCACGTTGTACACCTCGTACGCGTTGAGCCCGTCTATTTTCGGGGTCGTGGACTGCGTGGCACCATTCAGCGACACAGACAGGTCGCCCGTAGAGCTGGCGGTGCAATCCGGTGCGTTTGACCCTTCCCAGGCAAGGTAGGTGATGTTGTTCGAGAGAGCACTTCCGTTGCCGTTGAGGTCAGCCCCCGACACCGTTATAGAGGCGTTGTCTTGGCTGCTGGCCCCGATGTTGCCATTGAAATAGGGTGAGCCGGCCGCATAGGCGGTGACTGAGTACGGCACACCGATATTGCCCCCAGAACCAGTGGGCGGTTGGAACTGACTTGTCGGATAGATCTGGAGCTGCTGGGTGCCTGGCTGCAGCCGCACCTCCTGGGTGGTCGTTGATCCGGTGCTGCCAAATCGCGAGTCCGCGGATTGGATACCACCGCCATCCACCCGGAAGGATGTTGCGTCAGTTCCCGACGTAATCGTGAGGCTCACGACACCGGTATTTCTCGCGGTCGTGTCGCTGCGATAGACCGGTTTGGCTGTCACCGACGAAATCACCGGCTGTTGGTACGCCCAGGTGGTGACCTCGGTGGTATCGGACGATTGACCGACGCTGTTGACTGACCTGGCGGTATACGTATGCTGCGCGCCATTCTGAAGGCCAGAGACGGTGCAACTGTAACTGGCAGCACTGGCCAGACTGCACCGCGCATCGACCTGATTTCCACCCTCGAGGATTACCACGCCGGTTACCGCCGGATGAGCCTGGGTGCCGTCCCCCAAAGGAACGGAGAGCGTAACGCTCGAGCCGGTGTACGACGCGGTGGTGATGCTCGCCGGACGCTGCGGGTAGCCCAAAACGTCAATTGTCACCTGACCTGCGCCGGTGCGCCCCTGCGCATCGCTGACCGTGTACGGCACAACACACTCGCCTCCAACGGGCTTGGTGCCGCTGGGCCAGGTCGCCACCACCTGCCCGCCACCACTGACAGACACGGTTGCTACCGCGCAATTCACCGCGGCTCCAGCGCCGGAGCTGCCGACGCCGACCAGCTTCAGCCCGGAGCCCGCCTTGCCGGCGAAGGGGTCATACTCCCCGGCGTGGCCGGTGACCGTAATTGCACAGCTCGAACCCTTGCTGACATCACATTGCTGAGTGAAAGTTGCGCCGCGCGGCGCATCCACCGGGGCAACACCCACTACAAGCGTGATGACGCCGCTGAGGCCACCGAAGTGGGAAACGCTGACAGCGACTGTCTCCCTCGTGCCGGGGCGCGCATCCGCTCTGGCGTCTATCGTGACGCTGGTGCCCTTCTGGACCACCGCAAACGACGAACCCGAGAAGCTCGCGGAGTAGTCCAGCAGAGTCTTGTCTCCGACGCGGTTGCCCTCCCACGTGGTCATGTCGTTGTAGAGATCGATGGTTTGGGTCGCGCCCGGAGCGATGGTGCGACTGACCGAACCCAGCTGCGGTTGCGGATTCTTCGGCAGAATCGTCACCGGAATGGCCAGGAGAGTCCACTCGTGCTGACCGGCAAGGCGCACGGGAACAGTGCAGGAATCTGACCACGGAGCGTCTCTGCCCGCCGAGTAGACAACCTTGGTTCCCCCCGACGGAACACAGCTCGCGTTGGCCCGCTGGGCGGTAAAGGCAGCGTCCTTGCGCACCTCGATCGAGTCAGAACTGCCGACATCGACCATCGTGCTCACATCGATCTCAGCCGACTTCTCTTCGGGGGCCTCAATGCTCTTCGCCGATGCCCGCAACTGCACACGCATGTCGTCGAAGGCAGGAATCCGCAGGAAGCCATAGCTGACCACCTTGTTGCCGGCGGCATCCGCTCCGCTCAGCGAGAACGGAACGACGTCACCACCCTTGGGCGCCGTACCCGAGATCATGCGACCGCTGACCGAGTAGCGGGAGCTACCACTACCCCACAGTGCGAGCTTGAGACCACCGACATCGCCGGACGGCCAGAGCACCTTGCCAGTGACCACGTCAACGCCGGTGGCAAGCTGCTGGTGATTCTTCGCGGTAAGCACGGTGTCAGTGACCTGCGGATGATCGGGAGAAGAGCCGTCCGAGACGGTGATGACAATCAGGCCCTGAGCTGTGCTGGAAGATTTCGAGGACTGCACCGTGTATACGTAGGAAAAAGTGCCCAGCACAGTACCGGCGTGGAGCGACACGACCCCGTCTGCAAAGGAGGTCTTGGGATCGATGAGGGACTTGAGCCGTTCGTACTCCGGGTTTCCTGCGACGTTCGGAGCGTTCGGTACCAGGGCGATGATTTTGAGTGTTCCCTGCGCCGGGTCGCTGTCGTTGAGCAAGGGGTAAACGGTGACTGGGTTCTGTGCGTTTTGCTGCACGCGGACATAGTCGCTGTACGTCACCGGCGCGGTATCGGCAGTCTCAGCGTTGAGCACACCCACTCGCACGACGCCGGTCGCGGTGGCCCCCTGCGAATCGCGAACGGTGTAGTTGAAACTCAGCTGACCACTCTCGACACCGTTCGGAGGCGCGGTGTACACAATGGCCGTTCCGTCGGCGGAGATCGCGGTGACGCCCAGCCCCGCCTTCGGTTGGGCAACGTCTGCGAGGACTACCGCATCACCATCCGGATCGAGACCGTACGTCGGCAAGGGGATCGATACCGTCTGCCCGCTCAACACGCGGGCAGACAACACGGGAGGCTGTGGCGGCCGGTTAGAGCCCTCGGGCAACACAGTAACCGTGATTGCTGCGGTGTCGAGACGAGTCGGCTCGTTCTCGAGATACACCGAATATTTGAGCGTATAGACACCGGCCTTGTGCGGTGCCAAATAGCGCACGTTGTTTCCGGTAACGAACGCCAACTCGCCGGGTGCAGCAGAGCCCTCAACCTTGGGATGCACGATCAAACGCTCGCCGCGCGGACTGATGTCGTTCGCCGTCACCGGGATATCGACCTGGCTGCCCGCGCGCACTGTCACGGCATCTGGCACCGCAATCGGGCCAACATCCGTCGACGGAGGAACCAGGAAAACAGTGAGCATGCCCTGAGCGGTCGAGCCTGCACCATCCGTGGTCGTGACGATCGCCGTGCCCACTTTGCCCGTGGTGCCGTGTGCGGTAGACCCGCTCACCCGCACGAACGACTGCCCCACGACACTGACGCTCAGCCCCGGATCGGACGTCACTACCGACGACACGAGGAGCACTCTGCCGGTGGTGTTCTGCACAGACTTCACCACGTCAACGGTGGTGTCTTCATTCGGGCGCACGAACGCGGTCATCGGAGCCATGGTGAGCGAGGTGGCCCCGCTGACCACCGTGAACCGGATGATCGCCGACTTTTCGGCCTGAGTCTGAACATCTTGCACGGTGTAATTGACCACGTACTCACCGGGAGCACTCGCGGTGAGGTCAATCACCCCCGCCGCCACATTCGGAGCCGCAATGAGCGCGCTTCCCGCAGAGCTCGTTGACGCATCCAACAGCCTATAATCGCCCGAACCACCAGAAACATGGTCGGCGATAGCGACTGTCGCCTTCTCGTTCACGCCGGCGACAAGCGCGACCGGCGCGACCGAGAGCGCCGGGTTGGCCGTCACCACGAGTTGCAGCGTTTTTGTCGCCACAGCGCCGAGCGAATCGCCCACCGTGACCGTGATCGGAATCGTGGTTCCGGCCGCGTTCGGATCGAGGTGGCGGATGGCCACGCGCCCGTCGGCCGTGGGTACGACCGTGACCGGGTCTTTCGGGTTGTCTTTGCGGGCATCCATCAGCACGATTGGGTCACCCTCATGATCTACCCAGGCGCCAAGCACTGCCACATTGGTCGTGCCACCCGGTGCGATTTGCGGCGTAGGCCATTTCTGCACACACGCCTCAACACCGCACCATACCGGAGCAGTGTTCTCTCCATCCGGCACCACGGTGAGCGTCACAGTAGCCGGTGGGGAGGTCTCGACGCCGTCAGTGACCGCGTAGGTAAAAGTCGTCGAACCCGACGCAGCGCGCACCCGCACCACTGCCTCCTGGTTGTCGGACACCAGGCTCAGATCACCAAACGATGGGTCGCTGAGGCCACCCGCGATCGACTTGGGGTCGATCGTCAACACATCTTTCTTGTTCGGATCGTAGTCATTGAGCAGAACGGGCAACACCACCATTTGACCGCGACGCACGCCGAACGAATCCGCTACCGCTACAGGGGGCTCCTCCTGGGCGACATCATCGACCTGCACCGTGCCTTGATTCTGCTGGGTGTCGTCGAGAGACCACTGAGCCAGCGGGATCAGGTGCCCGTCCGGCACCGTCCACAGCATGCCGGAACTCTGTTCACTGAGCACCGCGCGCTGGCCGTTGCTGCGAAGTACCGGGGTGATTAGCTGAACCTTGTCGAGGATGTCCCCCGACACTGACAACGCCAGCGACTTGTGCGTCGCCGACGACCACATCGACCCGGCCCCGGCAGAGAGCCAGGCTGCATAGACTGTGCCGCCCACGTTGACCGGTGCGGCGGGAACTCCACTGCCCACAGCCTCGTCAGTGAGTTGACCAGACGACAGTGCAATCGACACCAGCTTCTTCGAGTCTGCGAGGTAGACGCGGTCACCCGTGGACGAACTCGACTGGATGCGGGCGTCCGCGTTCAACCGGGTCGCCACTGGATCAGTACGGCCTTCGACCCAGACCCGCTTTGCCGTGGCATCACTAAGCACCCAGTGTGTTCCCACGATGGCGAGCTCTACCCGTGACTCCTTAGCTGGTCGGGGAGATACGGCGGTGGGAGTGCCCACGAACTCGTGTGTCACGGCGTTGTAGCTTCGCACTTTTCCATCTGCTGATGAATAGAGCGCGAGCGAGCC
>JBDTAD010000509.1:0-3858 GCA_039924815.1 Lacisediminihabitans sp. | reverse complement strand
TAAACCCCTGGGTCAATCGGTTGGTCGAAATGCAGATGCATCTGGACGACTGATTCACCGCTGCGCATGGTGGTGTTCCCTGCATTCTCGGATCGAGCACGCCCGAGGTAGTAGAAGTCCTTCCCGTCGGCATCATCCTTCTTTGCGAAGACGTGCAGTTCAGCCTCATTGTTGACGATGGCCTGGACTTCGCCGCTGGCTAAGGTTCGCTGACTTCGAGTGAACCAGAGTAGCGTCGATGAATCGACCAGCGCATCCTCATACGCGGTGCTCGTTGACACTTCCTCGGACTTGTGGAGAGTGACGAAGATCGGGCAGCTCGCGGTCATTTTGTCGACGCGGTAGCCGTAAATTGTCGAGGACATATTGCTCCGCCAACAGAGCAGCCGGCTGGCATCTTTTCGCGAATACTGGCGGGCGCGCGTGAACGGCTCTTTCAGATCGTATCGATCAACAACCAGGCGGATCGTCGTGCGAAGCAGATCATCCACCTCAGCTCGAAAAGTGGCGGAGGTCTTATATGCGATCGCAAGTTGCGTCGATGCACGCACGAGTCCATCATCAGTTAGCTCAGCGAGTTGGGCTTTCGCGTATGCGGACTGCTCAGGCTGTGTATTGAACTCAAGAGTAAGGGACCGAATTGTGCTTTCGACCTCGTTCCCGCCCGCCGGAATCCCTGAATCTCGCAGTAGCGACGTGATCCGTTCCATCGACAGCCCATCGCTCATTAGCAGAGCCTTCAGCAGCACCGCCTCGTGCAGCCTTCGCGCGACCAAAACCTCGTTCGAGATAACAGTGAGCATGTTTAGCTCATCGGCACTTAATCCGTGCTCTGTCTTGAACAGCTTGCTGAGGAGAGAGGGATAATTGCGCAGTCGTGTTGCGAGGACCGCGGGATCTACCGATTCGAAATGGAGAAAATCTTCGAGGCGCGGAGTTCTCCCGACTCGGTTGCCCACGGTCTCGATTGCCGCCTTGAGGTTCGGAAAGCTATCGAGCTTGGTGGTTGCGAGTGAACGCAGCACGCGTTCTTGGGCAATCCGGTCAAATTGGATACTCGATAGACCCGCAACCGCTCCTCGTTCCTCAGCGGCAATCAACGATCGGCGGATCGACTCTTTATTCAGAGAGTCATCTCCGAAGAGGGCGACCGGGATGAGGTAGTTGTTCGCGTAGTTGCCGATGAAGTCGATCACAACAACGTAATCCTTGCCCGGTGCGTTTCTCAGTCCGCGGCCGAGTTGTTGTATGAAGATGATGCTCGACTGAGTTTGACGAAGCATGATCACCTGATTGACCGAAGGTATGTCTACACCCTCGTTGAAAATATCGACGGTCAGGATGTAGTCGAGATCACCCGCTTCGAGCTGCTGAACACATCGCTCACGTGAGGCGACGTCATCGTCACCGGTGAGTGCGATCGTACGAAGGGGGCGATCTCGGAACTCGCGCAGGTTGAGTTCGCGCGAAAGCGCCCGCGCCTCATCCTTGCCACTGCAGAATATAAGTCCGCGGGGAGCTACTCCGGCCTGACCATAGCGATCGATGGCCTCGAGTATGTAGTCGACGCGCTCTGCCTCGACCAAGCGAGAAAGAGTTGTGAACTCAGATGTCGTGGTTCCGTCATCGAACGTGAAGTCAGCTACACCGTAATAGTGGAACGGCGCCAACATCTTCTGCTCTAACGCTGGGCCAAGCCGGATCTCGTAGGGAACGTTGAAATCGAAGAGCTCGAAAATGTTCCTTCCGTCGGAGCGCTCCGGCGTCGCGGTGAGCCCGAGCAAGAAACCGGGGTTGAGGTGTTCGATGAGGCGTTGGTATGAAGGAGCTGCGGCCCGATGCACCTCATCGATCAGTACATAGTCGAAACTGTCAGGGTCGATCTGGTCCAAAACGTCTGGCTGTGAGAGCGTCTGGATGGTCGAGAAGACGAACTTTTGTTTGAATTCGCGGCTCGAGCCGACTAGTTTGCCGTATTCGCTTTCGCCGTTATCAAGCACTTTACGAAATTCCACGATGGCGCGGTCGAGGATCTGTTCTCGATGTGCCACGAACAGGATCTTCTTTGGATCAGCTGCTCTGACATCGAGCGCTGCCAGCATTGTCTTGCCGGTGCCAGTTGCAGAAATTACCAGTCCGCGGCGAGCACCAGATTCCCTGAGCGCCGCGATGGATTGCAGTGCCGCAACCTGCATCGCATTCGGCTGGATGCTACGACCAGCTCCACTTTCCGGCGCTCCTTCGTTTATGGAATAGCGCGGTTGTGCGTTCCGGGGCGGCACCCAGTTAGCGGCATATTCTTTGACCCACTGCGGTGTCAGGGGAACCGAGCTTTTGACGCCGTTATCGAGAAGATTCACGAATTGTTCGGCAAGGTCACTTTCTGTTGCGGCGCTCACCCGAATATTCCACTCGTGATTGGAGACTAACGCGGGTTGGGTGAGATTTGAACTGCCGAGAATGGCCGTAATGCCATGCGGCCCGCGAAAGACGTAGCCCTTGGGATGGAAAGCGCCGTCCTCGTGTCGGCGGACCTCGATGCCGAGATCGCGTAGAGCGAGCAGTTCGGCGAATGCATTTGGTGAGTTGAAGCCCAAGTAGTCGGACGTAATAATCTCTCCCACACCAGTGAAGTCAATGAGGGCTTGTTTTAGTTGTGCAATACCTCCAGCGGATACGAATGCTACAGAGAACGTGAATGAGGATGCGCGTCGAAGCTCTGATTTTAGTGTTTGAAGGACATTGCTCTCAGGGCCGTTCAGTACCAACTTTGGTTGGAACTGCTGAGGGGCCGTAAGGCTTTGATCGAGATAGCCGAAGCTGACATCCTGCCCGAAGGTGCCATATTCACCGAAAGTCATAACGCTCTATTTCCGCAAAGCGTCTCACAACGGCTTTCACCGCGGGCACGTCAGCGGGTGCCCACTCCAAGCCGTGTAACTCCTCCGCACGAAGCCACTTGACCGCCTCGTGCTCGGTAAGCGTCAGATCGTCTGACTTGAGCTCACAGTAAAACGTGGTCAAAGTGACTTCACCAAACGGATACTCATAGGTGGTTATAGCTACTTGCTCGCCGACGGTGATGTCAGCGCGAAGTTCCTCATTGATCTCGCGGACAAGAGCCTCGCGTGGCGTTTCATTCGGCTCAATCTTTCCGCCAGGGAACTCCCAACTCCCTGCAAGTGCTGCCTTCATTCCGCGTTGGGCGCACAGAATCAGATCATTTTTGATGATTACCGCACCGACAACATTGATCTGTTTGACCACGATTCCCTCTCGCGTGTCTGCTTGCAGGGGATGGGTAATGAATTAAACTCAGTAACCCGCACTGGCGTCATCTTACGACCTTACTAAGCAACCCCGACCCACAAACCGTCCCGTGCTCGGGTCATTGCCACGTACAGCTCGCGTCGGTCGAGTTCCCGCCTCTCGCTAGCTGCTGAGTCGATCCCAGATGGTACTGATTCGAAAAGTTGCGCGGGGGTGCGAACAACCAACACTTGCTTGAACTCGAGCCCCTTGGCACGTTTGATAGTCCCTACCTTCACTGCTTCGCAGGGCTTCCCGTCATACTTCACGAGATCAATCGACGGAATGTTGGCGGCGGCAAGTGCTCGGGTGACATCCGCCGCGGCATAGTTCGTGTGGGTGAGGATCCCAATGTCGCCGAGTTGTGTGCCCGCTGCAAGCAATGTTTGAACGTGCACGACGAGGGAATGGTCGTGAAGCGAACGTGAGCTAAAGCGGTTGACCTTCGGCTTTGGACCGTGCCTCATGATTTCCACGGGTGCGTCCCCTCGTGCGGTGGCGCCCTCGATGTCGAAGAACTCATCGCCTGCCACGAGGCTGGCAGCAAAC
>JBDTAD010000508.1:0-3263 GCA_039924815.1 Lacisediminihabitans sp. | reverse complement strand
TGACCTTGTCTGCGACCAGACGATCGACCCTGCGCTTGACGGCCGATGCTGACAGACCGATCACCTCCCCGATATCGCCGTATCCGGCGCGGGCATTTTGGCGCAGAAGGTCGATAATCCCGTAGTCAAGGCTGTCCATTTGCCCACTCTATGGTGGATCGTTGTGCTTAAGCCAGCATCGACGCAGTTTTGATGCGCATCGTGGAGAGAAACCATGGTTGGGTGCGTGTAACACTGGAAGAGGCGTCCCTTCGCGGGGCTTTCGAGTGACCTGGTCCGCCTTCCATCGTCGGCCATGACGGGTGCGGCGACCGAACCAGCTGAAAGAGCAGCCATGACCAACACCCTCACCGACGGCCAGAAGATAACCCCTGCGCGCCGCCCTAGCCACCGCACCATCCTGATGTGCCGGCCGGATTTCTTCACCGTCAGCTACCGGATCAACCCGTGGATGCATCCCGAAGATCCCACCGACACGAGCCTTGCCGTCAAACAGTGGAACGTGCTCTATCAGACCTACCTCGGCCTCGGTTTCGACGTGCAGTTGGTTGACCCGATCGACGGCCTGCCCGACATGGTTTACGCGGCCAATGGGGGGTTCGTGCTCGACAACATTGCCTACGGGGCAAGCTTCACCTATGCAGAGCGTCAGCCAGAGGGGCCGGCGTACATGGACTGGTTCCAGGAAAACGGCTACGAGGTGCGCGTTCCCGAGAACGTCAATGAGGGTGAGGGTGACCTCCTCGTCGTCAACGGAACCATCTTCGCGGGAACGGGTTTTCGCACGACCACGGAGAGCCACGACGAACTGCGCCGCATCTATGACCGCGAGGTCGTCACGCTCGAGCTCATCAACCCCAGCTTCTACCACCTCGATACTGCGGTCGCGGTGCTCGATCCCGCTCCAACCGACGGCAAGAGCGGCAACATCGCCTACCTTCCCTCCGCCTTTAGCGAGGCCAGCCTCAAGATTCTGCGCGAGCGGTTCCCGGATGCCGTGCTCGTGAACGAAGAGGATGCCGCAGTGCTCGGCCTCAACTCCTATAGCGACGGCTACAACATCGTCATCGCGTCCCGTGCGAAGGACTTCGAGCGCCAGCTGCGCGGCCGTGGCTACAACCCCATCGGGGTGGACCTGTCCGAGCTGTTACTTGGCGGTGGCGGCGTCAAGTGCTGCACGCTCGAGTTGCGTCGCTAATTCAGGCCGCTGACCCAGACCACACGTAGCGCAGGCTTGGCTGCTTCTCGAGGTTGTCGCGGGCAGGTTCTAGCGGCGCGAGGACGAAGCCGTGGCGCTCGTAGAAGCGTATGGCTCCGGGGTTGGTGATAGACGTGCGAGTCTGGAGTCCGCCGGGACGGTGCTGCTTTGCAAGTTCGACCAAGCGCGATCCAATGCCGAGGCCAGCGGCCTCCGGTCGAACGTAAAGCTGGTCTATCCAGTCGTCGTCAAGCACAAGAAGTGCGAGAGTCTGCTGTCCGTCGGCCTCCGCAATCCACACGTCACAGTATGGGAGCAGGCCGGTCTCGACCCAATGTTTGGTGTCTTCGTCCGATTGGACGGGTGCGCGAATCGCACCGAGCGCGGCCGCTCGAGAGGTGATGAGCACTTCTGCGGTTGCCGTGGCATCCTTCTCGTCGGCGCGACGCAGAGTGATGGATTTTTCGCTCCAGGCTGGTTTGTCTGACATAGCTTCATCCTTCACTGAATTGCGCGGCACCGCGCGCCCCAGTTCATGGTACTTAAGTGTGATCGCCGAGCGCGAGCATCACGGCTCGCTGCTCAGGACATGAGTCTCGTCGTAGTAGCTCGAGATGTGGCGCTTGATCAAGGCTGCCGCGCTAGGACCATCTCCTGCGGCGATAAAGTCGAGCAAATCGCGGTGCTCTTTCTGTAGGCGCGCGACGGTGGCAGGCCAGTCAGACGCTGCATCCGCTCCTGCGTGGGTAGCGGCTTCGATCGAGTGTCGAAGTCCGGCCATGACGGCGGTGACTATTTTATTACCAGATGCCTCAGCTAGTGCCATGTGAAATTTCGCATTGAGCGCGATGTATTCGGGGGGCGAGTGTTTCGGTTCATCCATGAGCACGAGAAGTTCTGTGAGGGAAGCGAAATCGACGATGTCGATGCGGTCCGCAAGATCCATAACAACGGCACTCTCAAGGAGCAGTCTCGTGCCTACAACGTCGCTCACGCGAAACCCTTGAGCGGCAACCTGCAGCCGCATGAGCGCACCCATTCCTCCGGATGGCGTAGCCACAAGGATTCCCGCGGAACCCATGCGTGTTCCCGGTCGGGTGCTCACGAGACTGAGTATTTCGAGTACTCGCAGCGCTTCGCGCACGGATTCCCGGCGCACTTTGAGCCTTGAGGCTATGGTTCGCTCAGAGGGCAGTCGATCACCCGTATTCACGTTGCCTTCTAGGAGCCTCACTTCGAGGGCGTCGAGAACACGCTTCCATTCGCGCGTGCTGTCGTTACGTTCGCTCATTGTGGTCCCCCATGATGCCCTCGCCCGGACACCTGACAGGCCACAGCCTAGGTGCCGAGAGAGGGGATCGGTAGACCCCCGTTAACGCGGCGCCAGGGGTCAGCCGATGGGAACCAATCGCTGCAGTTGTGTGACGTGTCGAGGCTCGAGCTCTTCAAGGGAGTTGACGCCGAGCAACCGCATGGTTCGCTGGAGCTGCGTGCTGAGGATCTCGATCGTACGGTCGACGCCCTCTCGCCCTCCGGCCATCAGGCCATAGAGGTAGGCACGGCCGATCAGCGTGAAGCGTGCTCCCAGGGCGATCGCCGCCACGATGTCCGCACCGGACATGATGCCGGTATCGAGGATGATTTCCGTGTCTTTGCCCACCTCGCGCGCGACCTGCGGCAGCAGGTGGAACGGGATGGGAGCCCGGTCGAGCTGGCGTCCTCCGTGATTCGAGAGCACGATTCCGTCGACGCCCATCTCAGCTAGCTTGCGGGCGTCATCCAGAGACTGCACGCCCTTAACCACGAGCTTGCCTGGCCACTGATCCTGGATCCAGGCGAGATCCTCGAACGTCACTGTGGGGTCGAACATGGTGTCCAGGAGGTCGGCGACCGTGCCCGACCAGCGGTCGAGGGAGGCGAAAGCGAGCGGTTCCGTGGTGAGAAAGTTGATCCACCAGGCAGGCCTGGGCAGCGCGTTGACGATCGTTTTCGGCGTGAGCGACGGAGGGATGGTCATGCCATTGCGGGCATCCCGAAGCCTCGCGCCAGCGACGGGCACGTCGAC
>JBDTAD010000507.1:0-3086 GCA_039924815.1 Lacisediminihabitans sp. | reverse complement strand
TGCCCATACAAGAAGGTCTACTTCAACCACAAGACGGGCAAGGCCGAGAAGTGCACGCTCTGCTACCCGTTGCTGGAGCAGGGCAAGCCCACGATTTGCTCGGAGACCTGCGTTGGTCGCCTGCGCTCCCTCGGGCTCATGCTCTACGACGCCGACCGCGTACTTGAGGCGGCCAGCATCGAGAACGAACATGAGCTGCTGGATGCCCAGCGTTCCGTCTTTCTCGACCCCTTCGACCCAGAGGTGATCGCCGCGGCCAAGGCCGAGGGCATCGCCGATGACTGGATCGAGGCAGCACAGAACAGCCCCATCTACAAGCTCATCAGCGAGTACAAGATCGCGCTGCCCCTGCACCCGGAATACCGCACCATGCCGATGGTCTGGTACATCCCGCCGCTGTCCCCGGTCGTCGACATTGTCTCGAACAGCGGGCAAGACGGCGAGGACATCACGAACCTGTTCTCGGCGATCGACCAGCTGCGCATCCCAATGGAATACCTCGCAGGGCTCTTCACCGCGGGCGACCTGCTGCCGATCGAGAACTCGCTCGGCAAGCTCGCTGCGATGCGCTCCTACATGCGCGACATCAACCTCGGCCACGAGCCCAACGAGCGCATTGCGAACCTCGTGGGTATGACCGGCGAAGAGATCCAGGCGATGTACCACCTGCTCGCCGTCGCCAAGTACGAAGACCGCTACGTCATCCCCAAGGCCCACGTCGAGCAGGCGCGCGACCTCGAAAACCTGGCCTGCTCGCTCGACTCGGATGGCGGGCCGGGCATGGGTGGACCCGGCGACAATGGCCCGCAGGACCGTGGCATCCGCAAGACGCACAAGCGCGGCGAGACTGAGACGGATGTTCCTGCCGCGGTCGCCCGCTTCGACGTCGACGAAAACGGGGTCGAGAACTTTCACGACCTCTCTAATTTCATCGACGAACCCGAATCGACCCCGCCGTCCGGTCGAATCAATCTGCTCGGTTGGAGCGGCAAAGGCACCGAGCCGGGCATCTTCCCGCCAGCGGCCGCCGGGGGTCTCGCATGATCCCCGGGAGGGTGGCCCCTCGCCAAACCGATGCGCTCGAGCTGAGCCACGACGAGCGAGCGGCCACCCACATGGCCGCCTCGATTCTGCTCGACTACCCGCACGAGGAGCACCGGGCCAGGTTCCCCGCTGTCGCTTCGGTCATCGAGTCGCTGCCGGAGCCCATCCGCGATGATTTTCGTGCGTTTCTGGAAGCAGCGAACGCGATGAGCCAGCGCGAGCTGGAGGCGCACTTCACCTCAATCTTCGACCAGAAGCGCAAGTGCAGCCCGTACCTCACTTATTACACGACCGGGGATACGCGCAAGCGCGGGATGGCGCTGGTGCGCTTCATCCACGCCTACCGTGCAGCCGGATGGGAAGTCGAGCCGGGCGAACTACCCGACTACCTCCCGACCGTGCTCGAGTTCTCGGCGCGCAGCAACTCTCCGATAGCGGATGACCTGATCGCCGTGCATCGCGAGGGAATTCAGGTGCTCCGTGCTGCGCTCGAAACCTTCGACTCCCCGTACGCTCATGTGCTCGACGCCATCTGCCTGTCGCTGCCCGAGATGGACGACGAGGCACGCGAACGCTACATGGTTCTGATCAACGAGGGTCCACCGGCCGAACTGGTCGGGCTGACCTACCTCGGTTCGCTGAAGCCGTTTGCTCCTGCTGGGGTACCGAGTGAGGAAGTGAGGGTATGAACATCATCGACACCCTGCTGTGGGTCGCCATTCCCTATGCTGCTGCGGCGAGCTTCATCGTCGGCCACATCTTCCGCTGGCGTTACGACCAGTTTGGCTGGACCTCGCGTTCGAGCCAAACCTATGAGAGCAAGCTCCTTCGGTGGGGTTCCCCACTCTTCCACTACGGCATCCTCGCGGTGTTTGCCGGCCACGTCGTTGGGCTGCTGATCCCCAAGGAGTGGCTCGAATTCTTCGGGATCACCGAGCACATTTATCACCTCGGCGCTACGTGGCTAGGCACTCTGGCCGCAGCCGCCACCGTGATCGGTCTCGTACTACTGCTCGGCCGCCGGGGCGCCGTGCGTCGGGTCGCCAGAGTGACCACCCCCATGGACGTTGCCATGTACGTGTTCCTCGCCGGGACGATCTTCTTCGGAACGATCGCGACCCTTACCCAGCAGGTGTTCGGAGCAGGATACGACTACAGGGAGTCTATTTCCCCGTGGCTGCGCAGCCTTATCTTCCTGAATCCCGACATCTCGCTCATGACCGCAGTGCCACTGCTGTTCCAACTGCACATCCTCACCGCGATGGCGTTGTTCGCCCTCTGGCCATTCACCCGGCTTGTGCACGTGTTCTCGGTTCCTGTGATGTACCTCTTCCGCCCATACGTCGTCTATCGCTCCCGCGATCACCAGCTGGGTGCCCGCGCAACCAGGCGAGGCTGGGCTAAGAGCGAACGCCCCGTCAAGCGGAGCGAACGCGACACCGTGCGTCGCTAGAACTCAGAAGCTATCGATCTCAGAAGCTATCGAGGATGTCGCGGGTCAGGTCAGCAAACGCGGCGCGAACAGCATCCGGTCGCTCGATCCAGCAGAAGTGTGCGCCATCGCGGATGATGTGGCGTCGGATATTCGGCCCTGTATAGCGCGGGTCGTCCCAGAGCTGCTGGGTGACGACGCGGTCGGCGCTACCGCTGACCACCAATGTCGGCACCGTTGCCGGCCACCAGGCGGCCACATAGCTGCGGTCAAAGTGACGATCCGACCAGTCGACGGCGTCTTTGTTGTAGGACATGCGAGCAAACAATTCACGCCCGGCATCCACGCTCTCGGCCGTGAAGCTCCAGGGAGCTGCTTGCACCGTGAGCTGCCCGAGAGTGACATTGGTGGGGTCATTTTCGTAGCGCTCTGCTGCATCATTCACGCCGGGCAGCGGATTCTCCTGCGCCATAGCCTCGAAGATCGGCATCCACTCGGAATTGGGAGCGCTACTGACCAGCACCAGGCCGCGGATGCGGTGTTCGAGTTCCGGAATCGAGAGCAAGTACTCGCCCCCGGTGGAGTGCCCAACGCACACCGGGTTATCGAC
>JBDTAD010000506.1:0-1703 GCA_039924815.1 Lacisediminihabitans sp. | reverse complement strand
TTATTGTCACGCGGCTGAACGGTTCTCAGTTCGCGGTGAACCCTGATCTCATCGAGCGAATCAACGCAAACCCAGACACGACTCTGGTCATGGTCGACGGTGCGAAGTACATCGTCACAGAACCATTGAGCGAGATCATCGACCGCATCGCGCAGTATCGCGCCCGCGTCGTCGCACTCGCCCAGAACCTCGCGATCGGCGAACAGCCGCAGCCTGGCTGGCAATTAGGTGTTATCCCCTTTCCTGACCAAGCTGCCGACCCGACGGACGCATCAACTCCACCGTCGCGCCCTAGGAAGCTGTAATGGATCCAGCAACAATCATCGGAATCGTCCTCGCGTTCGGGGCGCTCTTTGCGATGCTCACCATCGAGGGATCAAGCCTCACGGCCATCCTGCTGCCCGCGCCCATGATCATGGTGTTCGGCGCAACCATCGCGGTGGCCATCGCCAGCGGCACCATCAGAGACTTGATGGTCGCGATCAAAGCCCTGCCTGGGGCGTTCCGTGGCAAGACTCACAACCCGGAAGAAGTGATCGACCGGGTGGTCTCCCTGGCCGAGAAGGCGCGCAGTGAGGGCCTCCTCTCACTCGAGCAAGAGGCCGACAACTCAGACGACACCTTCCTGCGCAGCGCCCTGCAAAACATCGCCGATGGCACTGACGGCGAAGACCTGCGGATTCTTCTCGAAGACGAGATCGAAACCGAAGCCAAGCTCGGGCGCACCGCGGCGAAATTCTTCAACAGCATGGGCGGCTACTCACCGACCATCGGCATCATTGGCACCGTTGTGGCGCTCACCCACGTGCTCGAAAACCTGTCTTCTCCCGCGACACTCGGGCCGATGATCGCGAGCGCCTTCGTTGCCACTCTGTGGGGGCTTCTCGCGGCGAACTTCCTCTGGCTGCCGATTGGCGGCAGGATGAAGCGCCTCTCCGAGCTCGAAATCGAACGCAAGACCCTGCTCATGGAGGGTGTTCTCGCTGTTCAGGCGGGGAGCCAACCGCGGCTTTTGGGCGAACGTTTGCGTGCCATGATTCCGCCAGGCAAGCAGGCCTCCTCCGACAAGCCGGTCAAAGCCGGGAAAGCCGGCAAAGCCGATAAAGACGACGCGGCCGCCGCATGAGTTTGCGGCCACAACGCCGTAAGCGCGGCGAAGAAGAGGAACCTGACAACTCCGAACGGTGGATGGAGTCGTACATGGACATGGTCACCGTGCTCATGTGTATGTTCATCGTGCTGTTCGCGATGTCGGTCGTCGACCAGAAAAAGTACGATGAGTTGCGTAATTCGCTCGCAACCGGATTCGGCACCGTCGCCTCAAAACACGTTGATATCAATGAGGGCGTCATCGTGCCGGCAGACAAGCTCGATGTCAAAGCGAAGAGTCTCGAGAACAAGAACCGCCAGCTCGCCACCATCGAAGTCACCAACCTCATCGCACTCCGCGAGGAGATGAAGGCCAACTTGAATGCTGCAGGCCTAACATCCGCGGTGAAATTCGACATCGATGGCCGAGGGCTAACGGTGCGCCTTGTCGGCTCAGAAACCTACTTCAACACCAACCGTACTGATTTGAGTGCGGTGGCAATCCGGGTATTGGATGCCGTGGGCCCGCCGCTGAGCAAAAGCCCCTACAGCGTTTCGGTGGAGGGGCACGCTGACGAGCGCCAGGCCGCGTATCCGTATCCCACCAACTGGGA
>JBDTAD010000505.1:0-12640 GCA_039924815.1 Lacisediminihabitans sp. | reverse complement strand
TGACGGCTTCATCACTGCTTGGGCCGCCCATCAGATCGATGTCATCGTGCGCCGCACCCAGTTCCGCCTGCGCAAGGCAGAAGAGCGTGCACACATTCTGCGCGGCTACCTCAAGGCACTCGACGCTCTTGATGAGGTGATCGCTCTTATCCGGCGGTCCTCGACCGTCGATGACGCGCGCGAGGGACTTATTACGCTGCTCGATATCGACGAGCTTCAGGCCCGCGCGATTCTGGACATGCAGCTTCGTCGGCTTGCTGCACTCGAGCGCCAGAAAATCATCGAGGAAAACGAGAAAATTGAACTGGAGATCGCGGAGTACAACGCGATCCTCGCGGACCCGCAGCGCCAGCGTGACATCGTGAGTGAAGAACTCACGGAGCTCATCGCGAAGTATGGCGACGATCGCCGCACGGAGATCATGTTCGGCTTTGACGGCGACATGAACATGGAAGACCTCATCCCCGAAGAGGAGATGGTGGTCACTGTCACTCGCGACGGGTATGTCAAGCGCACCCGCAGTGACAACTACCGCAGCCAGCACCGCGGCGGTAAGGGCGTCAAGGGTGCGCAACTGCGAGCGGATGACGTCGTGGAGCACTTCTTCGTCACCACCACCCACCACTGGCTGTTGTTCTTCACGAACAAGGGGCGCGTTTATCGCGCCAAGACCTACGAACTGCAGGAGGCCGGCCGCGACGCCAAGGGCCAGCACGTGGCTAACCTGCTGGCGCTGCAGCCGGAGGAAGAGATCGCCCAGATCTTGGCGATTCGTGACTACCAGGCAGCCAACTACCTCGTGCTCGCCACGAGAGCCGGACTCATCAAAAAGACCCTTCTCTCTGAGTACGACACAAATCGCTCTGGCGGGATCATCGCGATCAACCTGCGCGAGGATGACGAACTCGTCTCGGCGAAGCTGGTCGAGAGCGACTCAGACATGCTGCTGGTCTCGCGCAAGGGAATGTCGATTCGCTTCACGGCGTCCGATGAGGCGCTGCGTCCCATGGGCCGCGCGACCTCCGGTGTCATTGGAATGCACTTCCGCGAGGACGACACGCTGCTCGCCGCCACGGTGGTCAGCGATGAGGGCTACGTCTTCGTGGTCACGGAGGGCGGGTACGCCAAGCGCACCTCCGTCGACCAGTACCGCACTCAGAACCGAGGGGGACTTGGCATCAAGGTCGCCAAGCTCGCTGAGGCCCGCGGCGACCTTGCAGGCGCCCTGATCGTCGAAGAAGATGACGAGGTCCTTGTGGTTCTTGCCAGCGGCAAGGTGGTACGCTCCTCCGTGGCCGAAGTTCCGGCCAAGGGTCGAGACACCATGGGTGTTGTGTTCGCGAGATTTGCGGACGATGACCGGATTATCGCGGTCGCCAAGAACAGCGAACGAAACCTGGATGACCAGGAACAGGAAACCCAGGACGACAACACCGCAGTCGTGGAAGTTGAAGCCGGGAAGGACGAAGCAGTAGATGAGTAGTGTCGCTGAGAAACTCCAACGGAAGTCGCAGAAAGCCGCGGCAACCAAGCAGGTTCGTCTCAAGCTTGTGTATGTCGACTTCTGGTCGGCGGTGAAGCTGTCGTTCCTCATCGCGCTCGCGTTCGGGATCGTGCTCGTTGTCGCATCCGCACTGGTCTGGGTCGTTCTTGATACGACAGGCATCTTCGGGCATGTCGATGACTTGTTGCGGGAGGTCCTCAACGACAACAGCTTCAGCATCACTTCGACGGTGTCCTTCGGGACGGTGCTTTTGTTCTCTGTCATTGCCGCACTTTTGAACCTCGTGATTGGCACAGCACTCGGGGCGATCACCGCTCTGCTGTACAACTTCAGCGTGCGTATCACCGGTGGTCTGCTCGTTGGATTCACAAACAACTGAGTCGATTGGGTGAAATTCGATGGGTGCGATACTCTCGTATCTGCCCACGGGGATATAGCTCAGTTGGTTAGAGCGCTTCGCTGATAACGAAGAGGTCCCAGGTTCAAATCCTGGTATCCCCACCGGAATCCCATCCGGATTCACAAAATGGGGCCTTAGCTCAATTGGTAGAGCGCCTGCTTTGCAAGCAGGAGGTCAGGAGTTCGATTCTCCTAGGCTCCACATTTCAGCCCTGCGTTACCTGCCGCGCTCGGTAGCATTCCGATAGCTTATGGCAGTAACTCGTGTGTGGTTCGGTGTGCCTTGTGCGCCCCGGGGCCACCTCAGGCTGTCACAGACATTTTCTGGCAGGCGACGCTGGCCTGCACTCCGGCGCTCGAAAACCTCAGGTTAAAAGTTGTTAACACACGTATTAACACTGTGGAGAATTACAACGGTGCAATCCTTCGCGTAGTGCTGTAAAACCTTGAGACGAGAGGGAAACGGCGGCGTCGAAAACGACGGCGATCGGAAGTGCTGCCTTCAGGGCGCCGAGGGCGGACGTACCCTCGATAGCCCAGGTTGGTTCGGGGCATTGGGGGACAATCTGCGCAGTTCACTGTGTCCGAGCGGGTTGACTGGACTCGCAGTAAACCTGCGAGCCGCTAACGCTCGCTTGTTCTAGAGCTCGGGATTCAGATGATTGGGCGCAGGCTTCAGGTTTTTGAGGAGGCTGAGGTCGAGGTGTCGGATTCGTTTGGCGGTAGTCCGGAAGAACCAGGGTCGAAGTGGTAGCAGGATGCGTGGCCAGCTCGATTGCGCGCGGCAGTAGAGCACGGCGTTGCGTTGGGTGCGCTGTATCACGGGGCGTACTTCGGTTTCCCACTGCTGGAGCAGTGCGTGCACCGCGGCGTCACTCGTGGGAAGTCCCGACTCGCGGCCTAACACTTGGCCGAGATGGATGGCGCCGAGGATCGCCATCGCGGCGCCCTGTCCGCGGTGGGGTGGCATCGCGTGGGCCGCGTCGCCCAGGAGCGCTACCCGGCCGTCTGACCAGGACGAGCACACAATTTCTGACAGTGGCGAGATTTTTGGGTTCGACGCGGCAACAGCGCGGATGATGGTTTCCTGGTCGGGAAAGGCAGAAACCCACCGTTCGAGGTTGAGGTGGCGGCGGTCGGTGCTGAGGCCGTCGGCGTTGCAGGACAGATAGACACCGGATGACCCGTTGCCAAGCCAGCCATACCCGATCCGCAGCGTGCCGCTCCACCGTTCCCGCATGTGGCCTTTGTCGATTTCCGGCAGCAGGTAGTCGAGGGCGGTGAGGATGCCGAAGTGACGTTGGGGTGTGTTCTGCACCGTGATGTTCATGGAGGGTCGGATGGCCGAACCCACACCATCGGCACCGATCACAAGATCGGCGTGTGCTTCTTCCCCCGTGTCGAACAGCACGGTTCCATCGGAGCGTGCGGAGCGGATGCCGGAAGCAGCCACAATCGTCGCCCCTAGACGTTCGGCCGCGTGCAGTAAAGCGTGGTGCAGCTCGTACCGAGACACGTAAAAATATCGGCCGCCCGACAGGTTCGAACCCTGTGGGGTGTGTGGTCTGCCGTGCGCGTCAGCGTAGGAAAAGAAGCTCTTGCTGTCACCGTTTTTGGTTGCTTCCTCGGTTGCGCCGAGGGAGTCGAGGGCGAGGAGGAGGTTTTCTGCGAGCACGATTGCGCCGCCCTCGGCGTCAACGAGTTCCTGGCGACGTTCGTACACGGTTACGTTCGCACCGCGTGCTGCGAGTGCTGCTGCCGCGGCGAGCCCGCCGATCCCGCCACCGGCGATGATCACGTCCATGCTGGCATCGTCCTTTCACTCGCCGAGATTCTGTGTTCATGCGATGTCGAGTTTGAACACGTCCCTAGCGATCGTCTCGAAAAACGCTTTCTTCTCCGCATCGGAATACGGCAACGCGTCTTGCAGACGCACCTCATCTGCCTGGTATTGATAGGGGTAATCCATTGCATACATGACTCGTTCGGCACCGACGACGTTGCGCGCAAAAGTGATTGCTGGCTCCCAGGCCATGCCCGAGGTCGTCAACCAGATGTTGCGTTTGAAGTACTCGCTGGGTGCTAGCTCCAATGGCTTGATCGTCTCGTATCGTTTTGTGCGCACCTGACCCGCGTGCATAAAGTCGATACGAGAAAACCAGAACGGCAGCGCTTCACCGAGGTGACCGACCACGATCTTGAGGCGCGGTAACCGATCCAATAGTCCGGAAGTAATGATGCGCAGGAGGTGCATCCCGGTCTCTACCCCGAAGCCGAAGATGGCACCGTCCAGACCTGCTTCCGTCAGCGGCCCAATCATGCGGTTGTTCGGCAGGTTTGGGTGCAGGTACAGTGGCACATCCAACTCTTGGAGTGCTTCTAGTATGGGGAAGTATTTGGGGTCGTCGAGATAGTTTCCGTTGATGTGGGAGTTGCAAATAAGTCCCTTGAGGCCGAGCTCAGTGATCGCGCGGTGCAACTCTGCAACCGCGCTCTCGGCGTCGTCGAAGCCGACCGCCGCAAGACCTGAATATCTGGTCGGATGGTCGCGGCACGCCTGCGCAATATTGTCGTTCGAGATGGTCGCGATTCTTTTCGCGTCCTCGATACCGAGTACCTGAGTTCCGGGAGAGGTCAACGAGAGGATCTGATGATCGATCCCCGTGGCATCCATATCGGCAATGCGTCGTTCGCCGAGATCTTGAATGCGTTCGACGATGCTCTGTGGCCAGGGATCTGTGTTGTTGAGCAGGTAGCCCTCGAAAACATTGAAACCTATGTTCTCGTTCGTACCGTCGCGTAGCAACTTGCGGTACAGCTCGAACATCTCCGGTGGTGCATACGCCTCTTCGGTGGCAATGCGAAGGTAGCCTTGGGCTCCTCCGGTTGTCAGCTCGGCCTCGGGTGCGTCGTCGGTGTGTAAAGTCACTGTTCGCCTTCTTTCGTTCGCCGTTCTGGAACGCGAGTCCCGTCTGGCTGAGAGTCGACCTGCGCACGATAACAGTGACCTTGGGTCAGCGGTGCGCGCAAACATCGTCGTAGATTTTCCGCGGGGCGGAACGTGGGACGCTAGAGCAAGTCTGCCGAGAGGGCTTCGGCAGTCTCGCGCAATGCCTGAACTCGCACCGCGATGTCGGACGGTTCCATCCGGCTTGTTGGCGTAGCGATTGCTAGCGCAGCGACCGCCTGCCCAGCCTTGTCTCGGATAGCGACTGCCACCGCCCACAGCCCGATCTGGGTCTCACCGATGTTCACCGAATAGCCGCGTGTCCGAATCGTCTTCAGCTCGGCCTCAAGCTTGGCTAGGTCGGGAACGGTGTTTCTGGTGAGCTTGCGAAGGCCGCTCGGGTACAGCGCCCGCAGTTGCCCCGGCGTGAGCTCAGCGAGAAGGATCTTGCCTCCCGACGTTGCATACGCGGGAAGGAGAGTGCCGGTTCGCGCTGAAACGCGCACCATCTGGTCGCCTTCGACGCCATCGATGAATCGGACGCCGTCGTCCTCCAGAACGATTAGGTTCACGGTCTCGTGCACCTTGCGGGAGAGCCGCTCCATGTGTGCGCGAGCCTTGCGGCGCACATCCAATTCCTTGATGGATTCGAGCGCGATCTCTACGAGCACCCGACCAGCTCGGTAAGTTTTGCTGCCCCTGTCCTGCACTACAAAACCACGCCACGCCAGTGTCGCCAGGATGCGGTGTGCCGTGGACTGCGCGACATCGAGTTCCTTCGCGACGTCGCGAACGCGAAGTTCACTGTGCTCGTTCAGAAAAAGTAGCAATTGGAGCGCGTTGTCGACGGAACCTATCAAGTAGGCAGGAGGGGGCCCGTTGGATTCTTCATTCTGCACAGTAGAACGTTCTCACATTTCCCTCCCGCATGGTGGGATTCCGGGGCTAACATCGGCGAAACGGGTTCGGACGATGTGGTCCGAAACGTGTGTTTTACGCAATTTACCTGTACAGCAAACGCGGGTGCCCTTATCGCAGCAACAGCTAGACGCAGAAGTCGATGCTGTCATTGAGAGGATTTATGAGGATGCGAACAATAATCAAGTTAGGTATGGTAGGCCTTCTGGTGGGCGCCATGGCCGGATGCACTGCCGCACCAGCGAATAACACCAAGGACAGTGGTTCACCAGCGCCGGCCGCCCTGACCGACGTAACGGTGGGAATTGTGCCGTTCTCCCCGAACGCGATCCTGTTCCACGCTATGGACAGCGGGATTTTCGAGAAGCACGGACTGAAAGTGACGACCCAGCCGGCAGCCTCCCCGATCGAGGTCTCCGCGGCGATGCTCAGCGGAACGCAGCAGTTCGGCTTCATCACCACGCCGGTGTTGATCAACGCCGCGATCGCAGGCACGAGCCTCAAGTGCGTGTCACCGATCGACGGAGAACTCAGTACTGACCGTGACGCGAGCGCATTGGTTGCTTCCAAGGAAAGCGGAATCACCTCATTGGCGGGCTTCGCCGGCAAGAAATTTGCGGTGGTGCAATTGGGCAGCATCAACCGCCTGGGTGCCCAGAAGCTCTTCGATGACGCGGGCGTCAAGAACGTCGAGTACGTCGCGATTCCCTTCCCGCAAATGCCTCAGGCACTGGCTGACGGCAGAGTCGCAGGCGCGGTCATCACCTCGCCGTTCTCCGGTACAGCAATAGCCGCGGGCGCGAAGGTTCTTGGACATCCGAGTTCCCAAATTTGGCCGGACGGCACGATCTACTGTTACGCGGCCACCGCGCAGTATCTGCAGAAAAATGCCAAGGTTGCCAAAGCCTTCCAGGCTGCGATGAAGGAATCGATCCTCTACACCAAGGATCACGAGCAGGAAGTGCTGAAATCTCTTGTCGAGCACCTGAAGCTAACACCGGAGGTCGCTTCAAAGCAGATCATCCCGAGCAACTACGTGCCGGAAATCAACAATAAATCAATCGCGGCCATTCAGGATGAGATGAAGAAGCAGGATTGGATCAAGACCACCGTGCCCATTGGGGATTTGGTCTGGGACGGTAAGTAGCCTGACAGCGTGAATTCTCGGGTTTCCGATGCCGCACTGGCGAGTTCGGGAACCCGAGGATCAGCGTTAATCTCCGACACAATGAGGTGAGAGAGTACGAAGTCACAACGGATCGGACGCTGGGGGACCAGCCGGTTATTCAAGCTGTCCAGCCAGGTCGCGGTGCTCGCTGGCGCGGTTGTTCTCTGGGAACTGGCCAGCCTGACCGGACTGCTGTCACGCACTTCCTTCCCTTCTGCTTGGGAAATCGGGATCAAGTTCGTCGAGCTTATACAGTCCTCGTACCTGTGGATCGCTGTCGGCCAGACGTTCGCGGGCTGGGCCATGGGCGTTGGTGCCGGGGCGGTTCTCGCCATTGCCGTAGGCACGTTGCTGGGGCGCAGCCGGTTCGCTTACGCCAGCGTGATCCCCGTCGTCGAGTTCTTGAAGACGGTCCCCACGATTGCGATTCTGCCACTGGTCATCGTGGTGCTGGGGCCGACGATGCAGATGAAGGTGTTTCTGGTGGCGTGGGGAATCTTCTGGGCTTTGACGATTCAGGTCATCTACGGAGTTCGGGCGGTTGACCCAGTTGTACGGGATAACGCACGGATTCTGCAGCTAAGCGGCTGGCGACTGTTCACGACGGTGACGTTACCCAGTGCCGCGCCGTACGTGGCAACCGGTATGCGTGTCGCAGCAGCTGTCGGTCTGATTCTGGCGGTGATCGCCGAGATGATTGGTGGCTCTGCCGGGCTGGGGCTGAACATTCTGGTTTCGGTCAACGCCGGTCCGACCGAATTGCCATCCATGTACGTCTACATCCTGATGACTGGCTTGGTCGGCATCGCCGTCACGGCGTTGTTCACGGTGATCGAGCGGCGAATGCTGCATTGGCACGAGAGCCAGCGCAACCTCAGAGAGGTTGGCGCATAGAACATGACGACTGAGAAGGTATTCGCGAAAGACAAGCGCCAGCGGAGTTCGCCCTCGCGGCTCGCATTCGTCCGCTTCGCCAAGTCGGCGTGGCGCGCCTGGTTCTTCCTGGCACTCATCGTCGTGTGGTGGTTCGTGTCATTGAACAGCACCTCGACGTTCTTCCCGCCACTGAGCAAGATAATGTCGACCTTCTACGACCTCTGGATCGTGGGTAACGCGCCCAGCACAGTGCTATCCAGTCTCATTCACTTCGCGATCGGGTACACGATTTCCGGCGTGGGCGGCATCGTGATTGGTGTGTTGCTGTGGCGGCTGCCGCGCACGTCGACCGCAGTCTCCCCGCTGCTCTACTTCATTTACGTTCTGCCTGCGGTGGCAATCCTTCCTGCCGTTGCGGCCATTATGGGGTACGGCTCGGAGATGAAGGTCACCATCATCGTCCTCGCGGCGATCTGGCCTACATTGCTCAACACGCTCGACGGGATGCGCAGCATCGATCCGGTGCGTATGGACACGGCGAAGGTCCTGCACATGTCGGGATTCCGAACCGTGCGTTCGGTTGTGTTCCCGAACGCCCTGCCGCAAATCATGGCTGGCCTTCGCAACAGCCTTCAGGTCGCCATCATCATGATGGTCGTGAGCGAACTTATCGCGTCGACATCCGGAATCGGATTTTTCATCCTGGATGCGCAACAACGTTTCGCAATTACTGAGATGTGGACGGGCGTCATCGTTCTCGGCCTTATCGGAAGTGTGCTGACTCTGATCTTCGTCGCCATCGAACGTGTAGTGCTCCGGTGGTATATCCAGTCCCGGGCCGTCGAGAAGAACAGTTAGGAACAACTCATGGTGCAGGCACAACGGGTGGGAGACAGACCAGTGGCAACTGAGGCTAACAATCGCGAAGACACGGGCGAACAGGGTGCAGTGTTGTCAGTTCGGGATCTGCGTCAGGTGTACAACGTTGGGAAGGCCTCAGAATTTGAAGCGATCCACGACATCTCCTTCTCGGTTCAGAAGGGTGAGTTCGTCTGCATCGTAGGGCCTAGCGGCGCAGGCAAGACTACCCTGCTGCGCTGCCTGAGCGGGCTCCTGAGGCCCACCGCTGGCGAGGTGCTCTTTGAGGGGCGTCGCCTGGACAAGGTACCCGACCGGCTCAGCGTCGTGTTCCAGGATTACAGCCGTTCGCTTTTTCCGTGGTTGACAGTCGCCGGCAACATCGCCGTGCCGCTCAAGGTGGCCGGGCTCAAAGATGCTGAGCGTAAAGCACGCATCAACGAAGTGCTGCGCGCCGTCGGTCTTGGCGACGTCGGCCGACAGTATCCGTGGCAGCTCTCTGGCGGGATGCAGCAGAGAGTGGCCATCGCTCGCTCCCTCGCCCATCAGCCGGATCTGCTGTTGATGGATGAGCCGTTCGCGTCGGTGGACGCTCAAACCCGATTCGACCTCGAGGATCTCATCCTCAGGGTTCGAGTGGAATACGACGTAACCGTCGTTCTCGTCACGCACGACATCGATGAGGCGCTGTATCTGTCTGACCGCATCGTCGTGCTGTCGAGTTCGCCCAGTCGTTTGCGCACAGTTTTGGATATTCCCCTGGAGCGACCGCGGAATCAATTGACCACGCGGTCCAGTGAGCAGTTTGGGAAGTTGCGAACGGAGCTCCTGAAGCTTGTGACGGAATAGGGCCACACGCCCGGGAATGAGCTCGAAAGGAAGATGAAAGACATGAAACGTACTGCCGCTGATGACCTCCTCGACGTGCTCGCCAGCTGGGGTGTATCGAAGATTTTCAGCTGTCCGGGAAGTACGGAGGCCGCGATCCTCGACGCCCTGATGGATCGGGACGACATTGAGCTGTTCCTGACAACGCACGAGAGCGCGGCGGTGTCGATTGCCGACGGCTATTCCCGCGCAACGGGTGCTCCGAGCGTCGTCTACCTGCACGCCAATGGGGGTCTCACCAATGGCCTCGCAAACCTTGCGGCTGCGCAACTCGCGTACTCTCCGGTCATCGTTTTGAACGGGCTGAAGCCAAGATCCATTCAGTCTCGCGCCGGGTTCACCACAGCTCGTCGCATGCGCGACTTTGTGCACCAATACGTCAAGGATGATTGGCAGTCTCTGACATCAGAGGGGATCGCAGAAGACGTCAACCGAGCCTTGCGAACGGCGATGATGGAGCCGGCCGGACCGGTGTGGGTGGGGCTGAGTCAGGACCTTCTGGAAGCACCCAGCAGTTCGCCGGTGACGAACGCGCAGGGGTTTCGCTTCGATTCGCGCACTGTGCCTCCGCCTTCGGCGATTCGTGCCGCGGCCGACCTGTTTTCGAAGTCTCGGCACCCGGTCATCATTGCGGGCAGCGAAGTCGCGCGGGCCGGCGCGATTGAGGATGTCATCCGCCTCAGCGAGGCACTGCGGGTTCCCGTCCTCCACGAGGACCGGCGCGCGCTCGAGCGCCCCGGATTCCCGACCGATCATCCGAACTTCCGCGGGCAGTACGAGCCGACGCATCCGCTCGTGCAGGGTGCTGACCTTCTTGTCTTCCTAGGAGCGCGCCTGTTCAACGAGTTCGAACCGCCGACGAGTCCGCAGTTGCCGGTGGGAGCCAAAATCATCCACAGTCACACCGACGCGCACCACATCGCACTCATTCATGGCGTGGATGTCGGGCTGGTAGGAGACCAAGCGCTTATTGCCCAGGAGCTCCTGGCCGCGTTACTGCAGCGGCTGGACCGGGACGAATTCGTTCTCCCTGAACGCGAAGCAGAGCGGGAACAGGAGACGAGTACGAGTCGTCATGGTGCCTTGCAGGCGTTGGACGTGGTCGATGTCATCACTGATGCACTCCGTGGCGCAGTGCTTGTCGGCGACGCAACCACCGCCGGAGGAGTATTGCAGACCCGAGCGCACCAGCATTCCGGAAACGACTATTTCGTCTCGAGCTCCGGTTCACTGGGGTGGGGCATGGGTGCCGCGCTGGGAATCAAAATGGCCCTGCCGGAACGACGGGTCGCTGCCATCCTCGGGGACGGTGTCTTTCAGTTCGGCATTCCCGCTCTCTGGAGCGCAGCCCGCCAAAATATCCCCGTCACCTACGTCGTCATCAACAACCAGCGCTATGCGGCGGTCGGTGCGGCACTGCAGCGATATAAGGGCAAAGCGGCAGAGCGAAAGGTGTATCCGGGCACTGATATCGCCGGCGTGAACATAGCCGAGGCCAGTTCCGCCTTCGGCGTTCCGGGGCAGCGAGTCGACTCCCTCGAGGGCTTAAGGAGCGCCATCGACGCCGCGGAAGGTGTCGAACATCCGGTATTAATCGAGGTTATGACCGACCCGGAGCAGCTCAGGCCGTAACGGCGTTCGCTCACCAGTTCAGGAGGAATCAACATGATGACAGCAGAGGGTAAGCAACAGGCGGCGAAGGCAGTCGCCCCGGTTCTCATCGCGGGTGAGGAGGTGCCAAGTGACTTCGCACCGGTTCTGAACCCGGCGAATACGAGTGAAATTGTTGGCGAATACGCCCTCGGCACAGCGCACCACATTGACCTCGCAGTGGCAGCCGCCGTGGCCGCGTTCCCGCAGTGGTCTGCTCTGCGTGCGAGCGAGCGAGCCGAGTACATGCTGCGTGCCGCCGACCTGATCGAGGTCGGTCTTCACGAGCGCGCAGTTTTGCTCACCCGTGAACAAGGCAAGGCACTGTGGGAATCCATGCTGGATGTCGGCGGCGCGCCCATGATGCTGCGCTACTTCGCGGGGCTGGCCGAAGAGACGGAACGTCTCGGCGAAGCCGCAGTGCCAACGACTCGCGGGAATGCTGTGCTGCGCTATTTGCCGGTAGGCCCGGTTGGTGTTATCTCTCCGTGGAACACGCCCGTCTATCTTGCCTTCGGAGCACTCGCTCCCGCATTGATCGCGGGCAATACAGTCGTCGTCAAATTGCCAGAAGAGGTGCCGCTCGCCTTGAGCGAGACGCTCAGACTGCTCGCGCAAGTGCTTCCTTCTGGCGTCGTCTCCGCCGTGCCCGGAGAGGGCGCGGTCGCGGGGGCCGCCCTGGCGTTGCACCCGGACATCCGGCACCTGTCCTTCACCGGAAGTATCGAAACGGGCAAGAGCGTCATGCGGGATTCTTCGATGAACCTCAAGACCCTGGGCATGGAACTCGGCGGTAACGACCCGGCGATCGTGCTGGGGGACACCAAGATTACCGAATCGTTGCTGTCGGAATTCATGGCCGGTGTGTTCAGCTCCAGTGGCCAGATTTGCTTCAACATCAAGCGGATTTACGTGGAGCAGTCCTTATATAAGGAGTTTGTCGAAGCGTTCAGCGAAAAGGCGTCGAGAATTGTGGTCGGCAACGGACTCGACCCGCGGTCAACCATCGGGCCTTTGACGACCAAGGCCGGCTTCGACAAGCTCACTGCGTTGCGCGAATCTGCAGAATCGCGCGGCGCCACGGTCACCACGGTCGGGCACAAGCTCGATGCCAGCGGCTGGGACGACGGGTATTTCATGCTGCCGACCATTGTCACGTCGATCGACGCCCATGACGACTTGGTCACGGGTGAGCAATTCGGCCCGGTCATTCCCATCCTCCCGTTCTCGAACGTCGACGACGCCATCGCTGCGGCCAACGACTCCGAGTATGCCCTGGCAGCGTCGGTCTGGTCTTCGGACGTCGACCGAGCGCGCGACGTCGCTCGCAAGGTGCAAGCGGGCAACGTGTTCATCAACGTGCACCGAGTGGGGGCGTCGCCCATGCAGGTACCGTTCGGCGGTATGAAGCAGAGCGGTCTCGGTCGCAACC
>JBDTAD010000504.1:0-7060 GCA_039924815.1 Lacisediminihabitans sp. | reverse complement strand
GATCCGCGTGCAGGACCGCGATCTCGACAGCCTCGCTCCCGACGACCAACACGCCGTGCGCATGCTTCAGCGGGAATACGTCGAACTGTGGGTCGCGGTGCTCGGGCGCGTGCATCCCGCCGCTGACACGGAGTCACTGCGGATTCGCGCCCACGCGACCTTCGGGTTGATCAACTCAACACCGCACAGCGCCCGAGCACGCGACACGCACGCGACCCGCAGCATCCTGGAACAGATGGCGCTGGCGGGGCTCAGCTAAGTCGCTGTCGCCGCTCCAGTCGAAGTCTCGCGGCACCACGTATTTCTGGCGCGAAGACGCTATGTCTGGCGCGGGGACATGCAGCTCAGTCGGCGGTGCAGACGCAGAGCTCGTTGCCGTCGGCATCCGCGAGCACCCACCAGTCCGGTGCGTACTCATCAGTGACGAGCGTGCCAGCGGCCGCCAGTACAGCGTCGACACGCGCCTGAGCATCCGGCGTCGGTACGTAGACATCTACGTGGATACGGTTGCGGTCGAGCCGCGGCGGGTCCATCCTCTGGAACCAGATTGTCGGGGCAGCACCGCGCGGATCGACCAACTCGATCGCGTCCCCCACCTGCTTCTCCGCGTAGCCCATCCCTACCCGCCAGAAATCCCGGATGTCCTCCGGGGCGGCGGTATCGATGGCGAGCGTGTAACGAGCGGCTGGTGCCGGAGCCGCAGTGGCCCCTACCGAGTCGGCGATGGCTTGGATACGCTCGGCCAGTTGCAGATCTCTCTCCGTCACTCCCCCGGCATCGTGGGAACTAAGTTCAAAGCCAACCGAACCGTAACCGAGGCTGATGTCGGGATGGTGATTGAGCTCATCGGCAACCGCGGCAACCTGCTGGGCGAACTCGGTCGCCGTCCGGAAATCCGCCGTCTTATATCGTGCGAAAAGCGAGGGAGACAGCTGCACGAACGCGGTGCCGTCCAGACGCTCGGCGGTGTCGGAGGAATTAAGAGTTGACTGGGCCATGAATCAACTGTGCCTCGCACGGAGCATTAGCTCAAGGCCCAGACACAACTGACAGAACTGAGGAACAGCCTATGAACAGCAGGGACATCGTGATCGACGCACTCGGCCGGGTGAAGGGCGTGGTGCATGCCGCGGTCAAGGAGCTAAGCCCCGACCACCTCGCGACGAGCCCCTACGAGAATGGCAACACCGTGGCCTGGCTTATCTGGCACCTGACCCGAGTGCAGGATGGCCACTTCGCCGATGCTGCGGGTGTTGAGCAGTTGTGGACCAGCGCCGGATGGTTCGACCGGTTCGGCCTGCCATTCGATCCGAGCGCGAGCGGGTGGAACCAGAGCTCAGCCGAAGTAGCCGCCGTGCACGCCGAGGCGAGCCTCCTTCTCGGCTATCACGACGCGGTCCACGAGAGGAGCATCGAGTGGGTCGGTGGCCTGAGCGATAGCGACCTCGATCGCAGTGTCGACGAATCCTGGGACCCACCCGTCACGCTGGGTGCGCGTCTGGTGAGCGTCATCTCCGACGACCTTCAGCACGCAGGCCAGGCCGCCTACGTGCGTGGGATGCTGCTCGCGCGCTAAGGACTGCGGATTCTGGGCCAAAGCGTCCGAAGTGGGCCGACGCGTTGACCCGGAACGGGCGAATTGACCCAGTCTGTGGCCGGCTACACCATGGTCAGGAGCATCCCAGGGTCCGAGAGAATGGCGCCAACGTCGGCGAGGAACCTCGAGCCCTGTTCCCCGTCCACCAGGCGGTGATCGAAGGAGACGCTGAGGGTCATCACCTGACGAAGCGCGATCTCGTCATGGAACTCCCACGGCATCCGTCGCACAGCACCCATCGCGAGAATCATCGCCTCGCCGGGGTTCAGGATGGGCGTGCCCGCGTCGATGCCGAAGACACCAATGTTGGTGATCGAGATCGTTCCGCCGCCGAGGTCGGCTGGGGTTGCCTTGTTGGTGCGCGCTGTTTCAACCAGACCTGACAGTGCGTCTGCGAGCTGTGCCAGAGTCATGCCGTCGGCATCCTTGACGTTCGGGACAACGAGACCGCGCGGCGTCGCTGCAGCGATCCCGAGGTTCACGTAGCCGTACTCCACGATCTCCTGTGCGGCATCATCCCAGTGCGAGTTGACGGATGGCGTTCGCGCCACTGCGATGCACAGCGCCTTCGCGACGACCGTGAGCAGGTTCACCCGCAGCCCCGCGAACTCGCGGGACTGCTTGAGCTTCGCGATCAGCTCCATGGTGGGCGTCACATCGATGGTGAGGAACTCGCTCACGTGGGGCGCAGTGAACGCGCTCGACACCATCGCGGTCGCGGTGTGCTTGCGCACGCCACGAATGGGGGTGCGGGTTTCGCGGAGGCCGTTCGACGAGGCCCGGCTCGCGGTCGGGCTCGCTGGTGACTGCACTGCATGCTCGACGTCGTCTCGCGTGATCAACCCGTCTTCGCCGGTGCCAACGAGGCCTGCTAAGTCGACCCCGAGATCCCGGGCGAGCTTGCGCACGGGAGGAGCGGAGCGGGGTTGAACGCTCGGCTTTCCGGAGGCAGAGGGCGCTTCGACGGGCTCAGCGACCGGGTTCGCGACAGGGGGTGTTTCCGTAGGCTGAGCGGCCGCAAAGGCGCGCGCACGGCGCTGGGGTCGGGCCCCGCCCTCGACGGGAGGGCCGTATCCGACGAGCACGGGCTCGCGCTCGACCTGTGCCGGCACCTCGCTCCCTGAGCTTGTCGAAGGGGCGATCGCTTCGACGGGCTCAGCGACCGTGGCATCCTCGGCGACCTCGAACGCGGCGATCCGCGCCCCAACCTGCACGGTCGTCCCCGCCTCCGCATAGAGCTGCGCGATAGTGCCAGCGAACGGCGACGGCAGTTCCACCAACGCCTTGGCAGTCTCCACTTCGGCAATAATCTGGTTGAGCTCGACCGCGTCGCCGATCGCGACCCGCCACGAGACCAGCTCGGATTCGGTGAGCCCCTCCCCTAAGTCGGGCAGAGCGAAGTCTTTGACCGTCATTTACTTGCCCCATCCGGTGAGTGAGTTGCGCTTGTACATAACGCGGTCGACAGCATCAAGCAACCGGTCGAGATTCGGCAAAAAGTGCTCCTCGAGCTTTGCCGCCGGATACGGCACGTCGAAGCCGGTCACCCGCGCCGGGGCGGCCTGCAGGTAGTCAAAGCAGCGCTCGGTGATGCTCGCCGCAATCTCCGCGCCGATACCGCCGAATTGTGCGGCTTCGTGCGTGATAACGAGGCGTCCGGTCTTGCGAACGGATGCTTCCACAGTCTCAAAATCGATGGGCGCGAGCGAGCGAAGGTCGATGACCTCGATCGAGACGCCATCGTCTTGGGCCGCGAGAGCGGCATCCATCGCGGTCATCACGAGCGGTCCATAACTGACCAGCGTGACATCCGTGCCCGGCTTCACGACGCGAGCCTTCTCCAGCGAGAGCGTGTCTGGACCGATGTGCTCCGATACCTCGCCCTTGGTCCAGTAGCGCCGCTTCGGCTCGAAGAACAGCACGGGGTCATCGCAGGCGATCGCCTGGCGAATCATGGTGTGCGCATCCTGCGGGTTCGAGCAGCTCACGACTCGGAGGCCAGCCGTGTGTGCGAAATACGCCTCCGGGGACTCCGAGTGGTGCTCTACCGCACCAATACCGCCTCCGAAGGGCACCCGAATGGTGATCGGCATCTTCACCGCACCCTGGGTGCGATAGTGCAGCTTTGCGATCTGGGCGACGATCTGGTTAAAGGCGGGGTAGATAAATCCATCGAACTGGATCTCGCACACGGGCCGGAAACCGCGGAAGGCAAGGCCAACCGCTGTGCCGAGGATGCCGGACTCGGCGAGCGGAGCATCCATCACCCTACGGTCACCGAAGTCACGCTGAAGGCCGTCCGTCACGCGAAAAACTCCGCCGAGCGTGCCGATGTCCTCCCCCATGAGAAGTACCTTGGGATCGTCTTCCAGAGCCCTGCGAAGCCCGGAGTTAATGGCCTTGGAGAGGGTCATGGTCTGTGAACCACGCGCCTCATTCGTGCGCTGCTCGGTCATTGTTGCGCTCATTCTGCACCGCCAAAGGTTGCCAGGTACGCGGCGTACTGGCTCTTTTGCCGCTCCACCCAGGAGTTCCGCGTTGCGAAGACGTTGTCGAAAACCGTGAGCGGCTCGGGGTCGGGCAGGCCGAGACATCCGGCCCGCAACTCCTTGGCTGCGGCATCCGACTTCGCCTGAATGGACGCGCGAAACTCGTCAGTGAAGACCCCCAGCGAGTCGAGCAGCGCCTCCACCCGAGCAATCGGATCCTTCGCAGCCCATCCGGCTTGCACGTCCGGGTCCACGTAACGACTCGGGTCGTCGGATGTCGTGTGCGGCCCCATCCGATAGGTAACGGCCTCGATGAAGGTCGGCCCTCCACCGCTGCGAGCCCGCTCAAGCGCAACCCGAGTGGCCGCCATCACGGCCAGCACATCGTTGCCGTCAACGCGCATGCTCGGGATGCCGAACCCGGGAGCCCGCTCGGCAATCGGCCGCTGCGCCTGCAGCCCGACCGGCTCAGAGATCGCCCACTGGTTGTTCTGACAGAAGAAAATGACCGGCGCGTTGAAGCTGGCCGCGAAGACCATCGCCTCGTTCACGTCACCCTGGCTCGTCGCCCCGTCGCCGAAGTAGGCAACAGCAACCGAGTCAACGCCGTCGATCGCGCAGCCGAGGGCATACCCCGTGGCGTGCAGGGTCTGGGCACCGATGATGACGGCCGGAGTGGCCATCCCGATGTCATAGGGATTCCAACCGGACGACGCCGTGCCACGCCAGACAGGCATGAGCTCGGTCAGGCTCGCCCCGCGACAGTACGCGACGCCATTCTCGCGATAGCTGGTGAAGACGAAGTCATCGCTGCGGAGCGTGCGCGCCGAGCCGATCTGAGCTGCTTCCTGACCGAGCAGCGGCGGCCAGAGCCCCAACTGCCCCTGCCGCTGCAGAGCCGTGGCCTCGGTGTCGATGCGCCGCACGATGACCATGTCTTCGTAGAGAGCCTTAAGCTCTTCGGCGCCGATGTCGGCAACCACGGGGTCGAAGCGCGGATTCATCACGCGTGTGCCGTCCGGCGTTAAAAGCTGGACAAAATCAAGTCCGAGAAGCTCGGTCTCCAGGTGTTCCTCGGATGCGGTCGTGCGCAACATAGTGCTCCCTCGATCACCACCACCCCGGCAGGTAAGCCAAGCACGGCAGGATCTGTCACAGCGACGGTGGATCGCACCGACGCTGGCCCCGGGCCTCGTTGCCCAGAGTTAAGGTGACGTTACCCGCGGATCCTGAGAAAAACAAGCACACGCGCCGCGACAGGATTGTGTGTACAACTCCGGCAATCTGCACCAAAACCTGCGCGCTAACCTACTAAGCGCGTGCATCCGGCTCATTTTTCCTGAATTATGAACCTACGCGCCAAACGAAGGAGTTTTCGGATGCCAGCACAGCCAGAGGCACTAGCACCCGTTACGAAGGATGCCCCTACCGGTCCCAGCGACGCGATTGTCATCGGCGCCGGTCTTGCCGGCCTCGTTGCGGCATCCGAACTGGTCGACGCTGGCAAGCGGGTCACGATTGTGGAGCAGGAGCCGCCCGCCAGTTTTGGCGGCCAGGCGTGGTGGTCTTTTGGCGGCCTCTTCTTGATCGACTCCAAGGAGCAGCGGCTGATGGGTGTGAAGGATTCCTTCGAACTGGCACACCAAGATTGGTTCGGTACCGCGGGTTTCGACCGCGACGAGGACTCCTGGGCGAAGCAGTGGGCGGAGGCGTACCTGCGCTTTGCAGCGGATGAGAAACGCGACTGGCTGCACGCGATGGGCGTCAAGTTCTTCCCCGTCGTGGGCTGGGCCGAGCGCGGCGGTTACACCGCCACCGGGCACGGCAACTCCGTTCCGCGGTTCCACATCGTCTGGGGAACTGGGCCGGGCATCCTCGCTCCGTTTATGCGGAAGGTGCGCAGCGGATCGGAACGCGGTCTTGTCGATGTGGTTTTTCGGCACCAGGTGGACGAGTTGATCGTCGAGGGCGGTGCGGTCGTTGGTGTGCGTGGCACGAAATTGGCGGAGGATGACGCCGCACAGGGTGCGCCGAGCAATCGCAACGCGGTGGGCAGCTTTGAGCTGCGTGCCGGTGCGGTGATCGTCGCCAGCGGCGGCATCGGAGGCAACCACGATCTCGTGCGCAAGAACTGGCCGAAGCGTCTGGGAACTCCCCCGAAGCACATGCTCACCGGTGTCCCCGCGCACGTAGACGGGCGGATGCTCGGCATCAGCGAGAAGGCCGGAGCCAGGCTCGTGAACGAGGACCGCATGTGGCACTACGTGGAGGGCATCGAAAACTATGCGCCGGTCTGGGCGAAGCACGGCATCCGCATTCTGCCCGGCCCGTCATCTCTCTGGCTGGATGCTACGGGTAAGCGCCTGCCGGTGCCACTGTTCCCGGGATTCGACACCCTCGGCACGCTCGAGCACATTGTCTTGACCGGCCACGACCACAGCTGGTTCATCCTGACCCAGAAGATTATCGAGAAGGAGTTCGCGCTCTCGGGCAGCGAGCAGAACCCGGATCTCACCGGCAAGGACATTGGCCTGCTACTCCAGCGGGTGAAGAAGGGTGCACCTGGACCGGTCGAAGCATTCAAGAAGAAGGGCGCAGACTTCATCGTGGCCGACACCCTTTCTGAGCTGATCACGGGGATGCAGAAGCTCTCCCCCGACGTAACTATCGATGCGGACCAAGTCGAGCTCGAAGTGCTGGCGCGCGACCGAGAACTCGACAACGACTTTTCGAAAGATGCCCAGATCAACGCGATCAGGCAGGCGCGGCACTACCGCGGAGACAAGCTGATCCGAGTCGCCACTCCGCACAAACTGCTGGACCCGAAGGCCGGACCGCTCATCGCTGTGAAGCTGCACATCCTCACTCGCAAGAGTCTCGGTTGGATCCAGACCAATCTCGACGCGCAGGCGCTCGATGCCACCGGGGCACCGATCCCTGGCCTGTACGCGGCGGGTGAGGTGAGCGGATTCGG
>JBDTAD010000503.1:0-5865 GCA_039924815.1 Lacisediminihabitans sp. | reverse complement strand
AGTGGCGTAGTCGTCATCGTCCAGCTCGGCGACGGCCGCGCTGCGCGTCTTCGCGACGACCCGATGCAGTTCAGCGTGCTTGACCGCGCCCGCACCGGTGAGTTCGTAATACTCGAACGCGACATCCACCCAGCCTCGGTCGATGAGCCCGGCGACGTGCTCGGCCGCGCATCCACCATCAATTGAGTCGAAGAACGGTGCGAGTTCGTGATTGAGACGGTCGAGTGAACCTGGCCCGGGCGACAGGATATTCAAAATTTCCCACTGCTGCCTGGTGACGTCGAAGTCGCTGAGGACGTGCTCGAACTGCTCGTTGATCAATCGATCGACCAGCCTGAGCCAAAACCCTATGGGTCTATGTGTCGTCGTGACGTGCCGCGGCACCTTTACCGCGGCATCTTCGGAGGGTGCCATAGCCGAAGTTTACCCCCGGGCGGGGGCCGCCGACAGTGTTAGGTCGTTCCGAAACGAGGATTAATACCCGAAGTTAAGCTCCTGGGGGTAATCACCGAGACTTGTCAACGTCGCTGCGGTGCGCTGCAGGTGAGCGAGAGTGAGGCCGAGCGACCTGCCACCAAAACTCACGCGAGAGACACCGAGTTCGGCCAGACGTTTCAGAGGCACGGATGTCGCTCCCGCGATCACAGACACCTTGCCGTCAATGTCCTCCAGAGCTCGCTTCACCTTCTCCTCTGTGTCGAGTCCGAGCACGAAGATCACGTCGGCCCCCGCACCAAGGTAGGAGTTCGCCCGCGCGACCATGTCCTCCCACTCGCCGCCGCGAACCAGCGTGTCGACGCGGGCGTTGATCACCAGTGGAACCCCCACCGTCGTTGCCGTGCGCCGCACCTTCGCAACACGTGCGGTCGCAACCTCGAGAGGGAACATCCTCTTCGCGGCCGACTCCTCCGTGTCTTCGATGTTGAGTCCTGCGGCTCCGGTGGCGATGAGACGCGCGACGCTGTGCTCAAGCGCCACGACATCGGGCGCATAGCCGCGCTCGAAGTCCACCGACACCGGGATGTCGACAGCGTGGGTGATGAGGGAGGCTGCGGCCAGCGCCTGTGCGAGGCTCAGCCCCTCCCCGTCGGGAACACCGTGCGCGAACGAGATGGCATGGCTCGCGGTGGCAAGCGCCTTCACCCCGGGAACGGCCGCGACGGTGCGAGCCGTGATGGCATCCCACACGTTCGTCACAATCAGTGGATCGCCTGGAACATGAAGCGAGCGAAGCAGCTCGGCCTTTGCTGCGGTTGCGGTCGTATCTGTAGTGGTCATGCTTCCAGCTTGCGCCTTGAACTCCTCAAGCGCGAGTGATTGCGGCCGATGACGCGCACGTGCACCGGGCGCTGTCGAGTCGTTGTGTACATCCCACACACAATTTCTGTCTGGGCGGTGAAGGCAGCTAACCTCTCGCCGTGAACATGCTGTTGCGCACCCTCCTGACTTTGCTTCGCGCTCGCCGTAGGCCGCCGCTCGACATCCACGAGGTGGCGCGGCTGACGATGCGGGTTCTGCCGAACGACCTCGACGTGCAGAGACACGTCAACAACGGCGTCTATCTCTCGCTGATGGACCTCGGTCGACTCGATCTTCTGGTTCGCACGGGCGCGTGGAAGCGGATGCGCGCCTTCGGCTGCTATCCCGTCATCGCGAGCGAGACCATCACGTTTCGCAAGTCACTGCAGCTGTGGCAGCGCTACGCGGTCGAAACCCGCATAGTCGGTTACGACGAGCGAGCGGTGTATATCGAGCAGCGTTTTGTAGTGAACGGCGAGGTTTATGCGCAGGCGCATTTGCGCGGCCGTTTTCTCAAAAACGCGGGTGGGGTGGTCGGCGTTACCGAACTTGCCGAGCTGCTGGAGATATCGACGGATGCCGTGGCGCTGCCCGAATGGATAGACCGCTGGGCTCAGGATGTCGCCCTTCCGTCGACCCGCGCCGGCGCCCCCAGCGTGTGGAACTGACCGCGTTAGACCATCAATGCGGGTTTTGCTTTCACGGGAACTAGCAGGATCAGGCCGACCAGCAAAACCAACGCGATGCCCAAGACGCCCCAAATTTGTGCGCCGAAAATCGTGATGAAGATTCCGAAGGCGAGAGGGGCGAGAAACGTTGCCGCCTTGCCTGTGGTGGCGTAGAGGCCGAACATTTCTCCCTGGCGCGACGCGGGAACAACCCGTGAGAGAAAGCTGCGGCTTGCAGACTGCGCGGGTCCGACGAAAAGACACATGGCCAAACCGAAGATCCAGAAGACGGTAGTTCCGCCGGAGTGGAAAACAAAGATCGCGATCGCTGCGAGCACCGTGCCGATGAGCGCAGTCACCATGACGGGTTTGGGGCCGACGTGATCGTCGAGACGGCCAACAATGAGCGTTGAGAGCCCCGCGACCACGTTCGCCGCGACGGCGAAGATGATCACGTCGCCGGCCGAGAATCCAAAGGTGCCGGCGGCGAGAACTCCACCAAAGGTAAACACTCCGGTGAGGCCGTCGCGGAAGATCGCGCTCGCGATGAGGAATCCCAAGATCGGACGGTTCGAGCGCCAGAGAGTCGCGATGTCGTGGCCGAGAATCGCGTACGACCGAAAGAAGCCCACGTGGGACTTCTTCTCGGCGACACTGTGAAATTCGGGAACCTTGAGGAGAAGGGGAAGTGCGGACAGCCCGAACCAGGCGGCGGCAATGACCATCGAGACGCGCACGGACAGCCCGTCAGCATCCGTCACGCCAAACAGGCCGACATCAGGATGGATGAAGCCGAAATAGAGAATGAGCAGCAGCACGATGCCGCCGAAGTAGCCCATCGCCCAGCCGAATCCGCTGATCTTGCCGATGGTTTTCGCGGTGGACACCTGGTGCAGCATCGCGTTGTAATTGACGCTCGCGAACTCGAAGAACACCGTGCCCGCCGCGATGAGGAACAGTCCGAGCGTGAGCAGACCTGGCTTTGGCTCCACGAAAAACATCAGGGCGCTGAGGAGAACGACTATGTAGGTGTTGACTCCAAGCCAGAGCTTTCGTCGGCCTGACCCGTCGGAGCGCTGCCCTGTCACGGGCGCGAACAACGCGATAATCAGCCCGGCTCCACCTATCCACAGGCTCAACTGGACCGAGACGTGGTTGACGCCGCCGAATGCTGGCGTGTTGGTCAGGTACACCGTGAAGACGAAGGTCGTGATCACCGCGTTGAAGGATGCCGAGCCCCAGTCCCACAGGGCCCAGGAAAGCACTCTCGAACGGCTGGTCTTTGTGCCGGTGACGTCGTTGTCGGCCGACTGAGCAGTTGCAGTCATGGTCACAGGCTAGTGGCGATTGGCCAACGAATTACGACCGGATGTTGACGACACGCAGCGCCCGGCATAGCGCGAGGGTAATTGCGTTTGGAGAGAAGTCGAGTCGCTACTCGTGCAGTGATGGGCTGCTCTGCTCGGCAGGGAGGATGTAGAGCCCTGCGATCGTGTGATCGTCGCGGAACGCTATTCGCGCAACAAAGTCGGCAGCCTCAAAGCTGAGTGGCGTGTTGGTAACGGTGAGGTCTGCCGTACGTGCCGACTCAGTCGCACCGTGCCTCTCGTAGGCACCGGCTGTTCCGATGATCTGCGCCCAGGCGGCAGCGAGGGCGTCGCCGGTGAGACCCGCGCGCATCTGCTCGTCGAACTGGTTTGTGACTTCATCCCATCGACCACCTGCCAGGGAATTGAGAGCGTTTTCAGCCAGCAAGGCAGCTTCAGCGAGTGGTGTGGTGTTCATGGTTTCTCCCGTTCGTGGATCGATTGGCTTTCCGAATCGTTGGAAGGCGGCTTGGCGTGAAATTCCTAAAACATCACCAATGTCTTGCCAGGTGCGCCCCGCACCGCGGGCATCCTCAACGGCCGTGGCCACCAGGGCCGTGACCTGAGCCTGAATTTCTAGCGATGCTCGAAGCGGTGCGAGGGCGTCGCGCTTGTCAGTCAGCACCGGCGCGGCTAGGACAGCGCCAAGCTGTTGGTGGATCTGGCTCGCGACAGTCGAGAAGGTGTGGGGCATGTGTAAATATTAGCTTGACAGATGGATGATCTGTCAAGAAAACTGAACTCATTCCACCGAGCAGAACTTGAGAGAGGAACGACATGGCCGAGCTGGCAATACAGGGGAGTGACCTTGTTCTCTCGCTGAGCAGTTTCGAGAAGATGGAGGCCATTCACCAGGACCTCAGGGTGCCTGTTTCTTCGGTGGGGAGCGTGGAGGTCATCGACGATCCGCTCGACGCGGTGCATGGCATCCGAAGCGGCACCGGGATCCCTGGAGTGCTCGTGATTGGGACCATCAGATACCGGGGAGGCAAAGCATTTGTGGTTATTCACCACGACTCTGCCCGAGGAATCAGGGTGCGTTTGCACGACGCCGACTACAGCGACGTGATTCTCGGTTGCGACGACCCCGAGTCGCTTGCCGCAAGCCTCAACGCCACCCTCGTGGCCATCTAAAGAACCTGAGTCAACCTGACTCAAGTTTTTAAGGTTTCAGCTTGACAACTCCCGACGGATTCGTAAACTTGAGTACGTGAGACTCAACTCTCACGGCAGACTTATAAAGTCACCAAGAAACATAAGGAGAAAGAGCGCATGGCTCGAGCAGTAGGAATCGACCTCGGCACCACAAACTCTGTGGTGTCCGTTCTCGAGGGTGGAGAACCCACCGTAATCGCAAACGCTGAAGGTTTCCGCACGACGCCATCCGTCGTGGCCTTCACCAAGGACGGCGATGTGCTGGTGGGCGAAACCGCCAAGCGCCAGGCGGTCACCAACGTTGACCGCACCATCGCATCCGTCAAGCGCCACATGGGCACCGACTGGACCACCTCGATCGATGGCAAGAAGTACACCCCGCAGGAGATTTCAGCCCGTACCCTCGCGAAACTCAAGCGCGACGCAGAGTCATACCTTGGCGACACGGTGACGGATGCCGTTATCACTGTTCCCGCGTACTTCAACGACTCCGAGCGCCAGGCCACCAAGGAAGCCGGTGAGATCGCGGGCCTCAACGTTCTGCGCATCATCAACGAGCCCACCGCGGCAGCACTCGCGTACGGCTTGGACAAGGGCAAGGAAGACGAGCTCATCCTGGTCTTCGACCTCGGTGGCGGAACGTTCGACGTCTCGCTGCTCGAAGTGGGTAAGGATGACGACTTCTCCACCATTCAGGTTCGCTCCACCGCCGGTGACAACCGGCTCGGTGGTGACGACTGGGACGAGCGTGTCGTTGACTACCTGATCAAGCGCTTCAAGGACTCCACTGGCGTCGACGTCTCCAAAGACAAGATCGCCAAGCAGCGCCTCAAGGAGGCCGCGGAGCAGGCGAAGAAGGAACTTTCTTCTTCGACCAGCACCAGCATCCAGTTGCCGTACCTCTCTCTCACTGAGAACGGGCCGGCCAACCTCGACGAGACGCTCACCCGCGCCAAGTTCGAAGAACTCACCGCTGACCTGCTCAAGCGCACCGAGAAGCCGTTCAACGACGTCATCAAGGAGGCCGGAGTCAAAGTCGCTGATGTCGCCCATGTCGTGCTCGTCGGTGGCTCCACTCGTATGCCTGCCGTGGTCGAACTGGTCAAGAAGCTCACCGGTGGCAAGGACCCGAACAAGGGCGTGAACCCGGATGAGGTCGTCGCCGTTGGTGCCGCGCTTCAGGCCGGTGTGTTGAAGGGCGAGCGCAAGGACGTTCTGCTCATCGACGTGACCCCGCTGAGCCTCGGTATCGAGACCAAGGGCGGCATGATGACCAAGCTCATCGAGCGCAACACGGCCATCCCCACCAAGCGCAGTGAGACCTTCACCACCGCAGACGACAACCAGCCGTCGGTGGCCATCCAGGTGTTCCAGGG
>JBDTAD010000502.1:0-3900 GCA_039924815.1 Lacisediminihabitans sp. | reverse complement strand
GCCTTCAAAATGGTCATCAGAATATCCAGCGTGAGCCCACGAACCAAGTCTGAGCCACTTGTTCGAGGGAACTTCTGGCTGCGGTAGCGTCGTATGCGTACGCATGACAGGGACGTCGCGAATGTCGGCGGCACCCAAATCCATGAACGATACATCCATGAACGACACGAAAGTCACGGGCATCATGACCGACGCATTCCGCAACGCCTCCCTCCCCATCCAGGACCGGGTTGCCTACCTGCTCTCCCAGCTCACGCTGGAGGAGAAGGCCGGCCAGCTGTCGCAGTACTTCCACTTCGGTGAGGTCGCTTCGACAGGCTCAGCGACCGACACGGCTGACGTTCATCCCGACCAGCAGGAAGCGCTCGGCGATGACCCGCACATGGTCGAAAACGCGATCATCAGTGGCGGCGCGGGATCGGTGCTCTTCGTTAAAGAGGTAGCGCTAGCCAACAAGCTGCAGCGTCTTGCCGTCGAGAAGAGCCGCCTCGGCATCCCGCTGCTGTTCGGCTTCGACGTCATCCACGGGATGCGCACCGCATTTCCGGTTCCGATCGCGCTCGCCGCGAGTTGGGCGCCGAAGACCATCGAGTCGGCGCAGGCTGCGGCCGCGCGCGAGGCTCGCGCGCTCGGCATCCACTGGACCTTTGCGCCGATGGTCGACATTGCCCGCGACCCACGCTGGGGACGCATTGTCGAGGGCGCCGGTGAAGACCCGGTACTCGGCGCGGCAGTAGCCGCCGCTCAGGTGCGCGGTTTCCAGGGCGACTTCGGCCCGGAGAACGTGATGGCAGGACCGAAGCACTTCGCTGGCTACGGCGCCGCACGAGGCGGCCGCGATTACGAAGACTCCGACATCTCAGACTCCGAGCTGTGGAACGTCTACTTCCCGCCATTCCGCGCGGGTGTCGAGGCAGGTGCCGCCAACATCATGGGCGCCTACATGGACCTCAACGGTGTTCCCGCCTCCGCCAACCGCTGGCTATTCACCGACGTTTTGCGCGGCGAGATGGGCTTCGACGGATTCGTTGTCTCGGATGCCAACGCCGTGCAGTCGCTCGAGGTGCAGCACTTCGCCAAAGACCGCACCGATGCCGGAGTGCGCGCCATCAAGGCGGGCCTCGACATGGAAATGTGCATGGTCGACCCGGCGTTCTCCCGCCTTCCGCAGGCAGTCGCCGACGGACTCATCAGCGAAGCCGAGATCGACACGGCGGTGCGCCGCGTGCTCACGGCGAAGTTTCGGATGGGCCTGTTCGAAAACCCGTACGCGGATGCGGAAACCAGCGAGACCGTTCTCGAAGCGCGCGAACAGCGTGACCTTGCGCAGACGGCGGCTGAGCAGACCTTCGTGCTGCTCAAGAACGACAGCGCAACCTTGCCGCTGAAGACGGATGCGCTTGGGTCGATAGCCGTGATCGGCCAACTCGCCGACAGCAAGCGCGACACCCTCGGCCCGTGGATCTTCGCGCAGAACACCGAGGAGACGGTCACCATTCTCGACGGGCTACGAAGCCGCCTCGGCGACGACGCGACGGTTGCCTATGCTCCCGGCGCCAGCATCCCGGAGCGCGTCTTCACCTCGATGTTCGACCGGATGGAAGACACCGTCGCCCGCACGCCCGCGGGTTACGACGACGATGCCGAGCTCGACCGGGCGGTACAGCTCGCCGCCGACTCGGAGGTCGCGATCGTGGTTGTCGGACAGCGCCAGAACCAGATCGGCGAGAAGGCGTCCGTCTCGACATTAGATTTGCCGGGCCGTCAGCAGGAACAACTTGAACGGATCGTCGCCACCGGTACCCCGGTCGTGCTGCTGGTCATGTCTGGCCGCCCCCTAGACCTGCGCTGGGCGAGCGAGAACGTCCCAGCCATTCTGCAGGTCTGGTATCCGGGCACGCGGGGCGGGGATGCCGTAGCGTCCGTGCTTTTCGGCGACACTTCGCCTGCTGGTCGCCTGCCCTTCACCTGGCCGCGTCACGTCGGGCAGGTGCCGATCGTGCACTCGCACTACCGCACCTTCCAGCCCGAAGAACAGGGCGAACGCTACTGGGACGAGCAGAGCACCCCGCTGTATCCCTTCGGCCACGGCCTCTCGTACGCCGCGTTCGAGTACTCGAATCTGCGCCTGGATCGTTCCGCGATCGCCGTGGGCGAGACCGTCACGGTCTCAGTGGATGTCGCCAACACTTCCGACCGTGACGCCGACGAGGTTGCGCAGCTCTACATCCACCAGAGGTACGGAACGTCTTCCAGGCCCATCCGCGAACTCAAGGCTTTCGAGCGCGTAACCATCGCTGCAGGTGCGACGAAGACCGTCACTTTCGAACTCGGGCCGGACCAGCTGCGCTACTGGAGTGCGGTCACCCGCGGCTACCTGCAGGATGCGACCACCATCGACATCTGGGTCGGTGGTAGTTCCGTAGCAGAGCTCGCCGAGGTGCTGGAAGTTACCGGCTAGACGATGGCGCGAACGCCACGGGATGAAACGCCGCCGCGACAAGCGCGCGCAACGTCTCGAGGTCGCCGCGCACAGCGCCCTGAGCCCTCGCCTGCACGAGCACGTTTCCAATGGCCGTTGCTTCCACGGGGCCCGCCAACACTGTGAGGCCGCTGCGGTCGGCGGTGAGTTGGCAGAGCAACTCGTTCTGAGAGCCACCGCCGACGAGGTGGATGACCGACACAGTTTTTCTCGAGAGCTCCGAAGCCGTGCGCACGGCTTGCGCGAACGCATCCGCAAGGCTCTCGAGAATGCAGCGCACGAACTCGGCGCGGCTTTGCGGAACCGACAGCCCGCGCTCGTTTAGCCATTCGGCGATGCGAGCCGGCGTGTCGCCAGGGGCGAGAAAACGCTCGTCGTTCGCGTCGAAGAGCGGCACCTTCGTGGTGACGGCAGCCGCAGCTTTGAGCAACGGGACGAGGTCGATGGAATTGCCCTCTGCTTCCCACGTGCGCACTGACTCGCTGAGAAGCCACAGCCCCATCACGTTATGCAGAAAGCGCACCCGCCCGTCGACGCCACCCTCGTTGGTGAAGTTCGCCGCGCGACTCTGCTCGCTCAGCACGGGCGAATCGAGCTCAACACCGACCAGACCCCAGGTTCCGCAAGAGATGTAAGCGAAGTCTTCCGTGGTCGCCGGAATCGCGACAATGGCGGACGCTGTGTCGTGCGATCCGACGGCCGTCACCGACACGTGCGCCCCAGCGCCGATCTCGGCCGCGACTCCCGGCAGCAGCCCGCCCACTGTTGCTCCAGCATCCATCAGTGCCGGAAAGATCTCACGAGGAAGACCGAGCCGTGCAATGAGCTCGTCATCCCAAGAACCGGTCGCAAGGTTCAGTAGCCCGGTCGTGGACGCATTGGTGCGCTCGGTCCGGCGCTCGCCCGTGAGCCAGAAGTTCAGCAGGTCGGGCACGAGGAGAAACTCGTCGGCCTCTACCAGGTGCCCGCTGAGCCTGTCAGCGGTGAGCTGGTAGAGCGTATTGAAAGGCAGAAACTGTAAGCCGTTGCGCGCATATAGTTCGCTCGGCTTCACTAACTCGTGAGCGGATGCCACGGCCACGGTGTTGCGCTCGTCCCGATAATGGAATGGCTCGGCGAGCATCCGCCCGCCCTGCAGGAGCGCGTAGTCGACCGCCCAAGAATCCACCCCGATGCTGAGCACCCCCGGCTCTTCGCGGAGTGCTGCGGCGAGCCCGTTGATCACGTGTCGGTAGAGGCCGGTGAGGTCCCAGTGCAAACCGTCTGCCGTCGTCACCGGGCCGTTGGGAAAGCGTGCGACCGGTCGCAGGCGCAACTCGTTGTGGCCGACGTGGCCGAGCATGACCCGGCCGCTGGTCGCGCCGAGGTCGACAGCGGCGACCGCGCTAGTCATCGCAGGAAGGCGGCCGCAACCCCGG
>JBDTAD010000501.1:0-8288 GCA_039924815.1 Lacisediminihabitans sp. | reverse complement strand
GGGCCTCGCTAAAGGCCGGTTACAGTCGGTGATATGTGGGCTTCACGACTCGCCAGAACCCCATAAGGGTTATGCCCTGAACCGTAGTGTTCGGGCATGCGCGGCCGACCGCAATATGAAGGCAGAGATTATCTGGGAGCGCAAAGAACAACTATAGGCCGACGACACACCGTTGTCCACTTGTTTCTTGACCATTTTCGAAAAAGCGAGTATAAACGCAGCGTTTACCCAGCTTCGGGCGGCGCAATCCCGCTCAGGCGCGGGCCAGTGCGATCGCCTGCGCGCGATCGCGCACCCCGAGTTTGGGGAACAGAGCGTTGATATGGCTCTTCACCGTAGACACGCTCACGAAGAGGTGCGCGGCGATCTCGGCATTGTTGAGCCCCTCGGCTACCAACATCAGCACCTCGTACTCGCGCGGAGTGAGGCCGAACGCGAGAATCCGCTCGCGCAGCGCCGCCGCACGAAGCTCACCGGCATCCTGAACGGACGACTCCTCGGTTGTGGAGTCGTCCCCAACGGGATCCTGAACCAAGCCGTTGACGAGCCGCTCTCCAATCCCGGGTGCCAGCGTCGTCTGGCCGTGAGCCACCGCACGAACCGCAGAAGCGACCTCTGCCCGACTCGCGTCTTTTGTGAGGTAACCACGTGCTCCCGCTCGCAGCGCGCCCAGGATGGATTCGTCGTCAGCGTAGGTGGTGAGTACGAGAATCGAAACCTTCGGAAACTCCGCCGTGATGCGCTTCGTTGCCTCTACCCCGTCGAGGACAGGCATCCGCAGGTCCATGAGCACAACATCCGGGTGAAATTCGCCAACGAGCCTTAGTGCTTCGTCCCCGTCTGCAGCCTGACCGACGACCTCGACATCCGGCAACAAGGCAAGCACCGTGGCCAGGCCATCCCGAATTATGGCTTGGTCATCCGCCACAAGCACCCTGATGATGTCGCTCATGCCACGCTCCCCCGCACCCGAACCACGAACTGCGCGCCCTCGACGCCCGCCGTCGCCGACCCGCCCGGCAACGCCAGAAACCTCTCCCTCATGCCGATGAGGCCGTGCCCAACGCCAGTGGCCGCGTGCGACGCGGCAGCATCCAGAGAATTGGCGACGGTGAGTGCAACAGCAGTGTCAGACCACTCGAGGCTGGCATCGACCGCCCGTGTCGACGCGTGCTTACGAACGTTGGTGAGCGACTCCTGCAAAGCACGATGAGTTGCGGCGGCGACCGGCGCAGGCAGTGATCGACGGTTCCCCTTCTCGGTGAACTCGATCTGCCCACCCAACGAACGATGTGCCTCCATCAGGGCTAAAAGCCCCCCGATGAAATCCTCCTGAAGAACCGGCAACTCTGGCTCTGACTCGTCTCTCAGGGTTGCGACCGCGCGCCGCGACTCGCTCAGGCCACTCGCAGCGAGCGCGCGTGAGTCGTGTACTCGGCGCAGGGCACCTTCGACATCGTCGTTCTCCAGCTGAGCCTCTACGGCATCCAGCTGCAGGACGAGCCCACCGAGGCTGTGCGCAAGTAGATCATGGATTTCCCTGGCCGCGGCCTGTCGCGCTGCGAGGGAGGAAACCACAGCCTGCTCTTCACGCATGGCCATCGCGCTTTCCCGCAGCTCGCGAGACTGCAGCTCCGCCGCCAGGTGCTGACGCCTGCTGAAGCCAACCAGGCATGCGACCGCAAAACCCGCCTCAATCGACAGAAGACCGGCCAAGGGAATCGGCGCGATTGCAAAGCCAACCACAGCCAAGATACCGGCGAGCGCAGCACACCATCCGGCACGAGTCATCGCTACCCGCGGATCTCGAGTCACCTCAATCAGCGCAACGATTGCGGGGACCAGTGCCACACCATTCGCGGGCACGGCCGTCACCGCGCTACAGACAAGCATCAGCAGCAGCACGCACCATCGAGCAAACGTCCACTCGCGCGGCATGAAGGTGTCAGCGAGCCACATCAAGATTGCGAGCGCGGCCAGCGCATAAACCCAGCCGAGCGTTCCATCAACCAGATATTGGAGCGTCAAGTAATACGCGACGATAGCGATCCCGCAGAGGTTGAGGATCATGCTGAGCCGCCTAGCGAAGCGGTCGGGGGGAATCACGCCTTAATCATGCCCCCGGTTCCCCACCGGCGGTCCACCCGCTGAATCAGAACCAGCACCCGCACGGCGCGATTCGCGGCCACCATCAGGAGAATCACTCCTGTTGCCGTCACCATGACAGCACCGAGGTGCCCCGCCTCGAAGTCGATCCCCAGCCGAATAACAATGAGTAGTACCCACAGACCGAGACCCAGCCAGCCGGTGCGCGACTCCACGGTGATGGCCGAGCCGTCCGCTGCTCGGAAGATTTCTGGCCGATTGCGATCTCGTCGCCCGGCGTGCCGTTCGTCCCGAGCAGAGGGCGCTGCACCACCGGCGGGCAGTGTGCGTTCGCGGAACACCGCCATCGCTCCCATCGCGATGCCTAACCCAGCCGAGATCACCAACTCGACGGCGAGCGCGATCGCATCAACAGAAGTCACAACGCGGCCGCCAGAGGTTTGAGCCATCATGGCCACGCCAATCACACCAAACGCAATGGGCATTCGCCACAACTGTGACCGCGCGAAGCCCCGCCAACTCATCTGGCGATAGAGAACGAGGCCGACTACGGCTAATCCGATAATGATGTTGGCAAGGGTCTGCAAGGTCACGGCGTGAGTCACTTTCGTAGGAGACCTCCAGCCTCGTTGCGCAGCCGTCTCCTGCGAACCACCCCAGGGTGGAACTCCGGGTGGAGAGCGCTTCGACAGGCTCAGCGAGCGATGGGCTCAGCGACTGGCAGCGACCCGGTTCTTGTAGGCCATAGCGGCGAGCGCCTCCCAGATGAGGGCGTGCGCGTTGTTGATAGTGACATCCGCGTGGTCGTAGGCGGGGGCAACTTCCATCACGTCCATCGCGACGACGTTCGTGTCGAGCACGATCTGACGCACCACCCGCAGCAGGTCGATCGGCGCGAAGCCTCCGGGTGCCGGGGTGCCCGTCGCCGGTGCAAAGGCCGGGTCCAGAACGTCAATGTCGATGGAGAGGTAGATCGCATCCGTGCCGTCGAGGGCCTCGGCAATGACCTCCTTCATCACGTCCTTGACGCCGCGCTCCCAGACCTCCTGCATCGGATGATGACGCAGGCCGTGATCGCGCATCCACTTCTGGTCCTCCTCCCCTGGCCAATATCCTCGAAGCCCGACCTGAATGAAGTTGTGACCGGGAATGGCACCAGACTCGATCAGGCGCCGCATCGGAGAACCGTGGCTGGCGAGGTTGCCGTCGATCTGGTCTGCGGTGTCGGCATGGGCATCGAAGTGGATCATGCCGACCTTGCCGAATCCGTGGTGTTCGGCAACGGCGGTCGCGGCAGGCCAGGTGATCGAGTGATCCCCGCCGAGAATGATCGGGATGATGCCGCGGCTGGCGATCTCCCCTACGCGCTCGTGGATCGCATCCTTCGACGCTTCCCACATGCCGTGGCTCATGATCGCGTCGCCGTAATCGATCACCTCAAGGTGGTCGAACATCTCGATACCGAGGTCGAGGTGGTAGGTGCCGGGGTCGTAGGCGTTCGCGCGCATGGCGCGAGGCCCGAAGCGGGCACCGGGGCGGTTCGTCGTGTTGTCGTCCCACGGGGCGCCGACGATCGCGACATCCGGCTGCCAGGCGTCGAGCTGCTCCGGCTCGGTCAGCAGGGGGCGCATTCCGAAGGTGGCCGGACCCTGGAAGGACGACGCGTCAAGTTGGGTGCGCATCCCGGCAGGGAGATTCCTGACAGGTGCTGGGCGCTGGGCTTCGTTGCTCATGTTCAGACCATACCCGGCGCGACGGAGCGTCGCCTCACGTCCCGACGCCACGACGGAATCTCGAGATTTGGGGTTGATATTCAGGACAACAGGACTAGCCTGCCGACTGAGGTTGACTCACTCGACGCACTTTATCTACGCCGCCTAGCCGACCGGCCGAGATAAAGGAGACGACGATGTCAACGACCATCAAGCATGCCCCCACGGCGGAGCGTGCGAAACTACGAAGGCACGTCGGCCCTGTCGGCCTCCTCTTTGCCGCGATTGGGTCGATCATCGGCTCAGGCTGGTTGTTCGGCGCCTACAACGCGTCCATCATCGCCGGACCGGTGGCAATCTTCTCCTGGATCATCGCCGGTGCGATGATCATGCTGATCGGGCTCTGCTACGCCGAGCTCGGCCCGATGTTCCCCATCTCCGGCGGCGTCATCCGCTTCCCACACTTTGTCTGGGGCTCCTTTGGGAGCTATTCACTCGGATTCATCACCTGGATAGCGACCGCAGCGGTGCCCGCTATCGAGGTGGAGGGCGCACTCACCTACGCGACGAAGTACGCACCACTGACCGTGCGCGCAACCGCGAGCGGCGTGACTGTGCACGTACTGACTCCCATCGGCGTCGTCGTCGCGGTGATCTTGCTCGCGATTTTCGTCGCGCTCAACTACTTCGGCGTGCGCCTCTTCGCGCAGATCAACAACGTGCTGGTGTGGTGGAAACTCTTCGTCATCATCCTCGTGATCGTCGTGTTCTTCATCACGGCGTTCGCCACGACGAGGATGGGAACGCCCGCGAACTTCACCTCGCACGGCTTCGCACCGAACGGATGGGTGGCAATCTTCACCTGCATCTCGACCGCGGGTATCAGCTTCTCGTTCCTGGGATTCCGTCAGGGGATTGAGCTGGCAGGCGAGACCTCAAACCCGAAGCGCAACATCCCGTTGGCGATCATCGGATCGGTGGGCATCACCGCGGTGATTTATGCGCTGCTGCAGATCGCGTTCACTCTCGCGGTGCCCACTCACATCTTGGCAAAATCCGGCAGCTGGGCTGGGCTGGTCTTCAGCAACGATGCTGGCCCACTCGCGGCTCTGGCCAGCGTCGCGGGCCTCGGATGGCTCGCGTACATCCTGTATTTCGACGCGATCATCTCGCCCACCGACACGGGCCTCATCTACACGACGATTGCCGCGCGGGTCTCGTACGCGATGGGCCGCAACGGCAACTCCCCCAAGTGGCTCGCTTCGAATAACCGGCACGGCGTTCCCTACTGGAGTCTCCTGGTGACCTTTGTCGTCGGCGTCTTCCTGCTGCTGCCGTTCCCGAGCTGGCAACAACTCGTGGGTTTCATTACGAGCGCGACCGTGCTGTCGTTTGGCTCCGGTCCCCTCGTTGTCGCTGTGCTGCGTCGCCAGTTCCCCGAACTGAAGCGCCCCTTCGCGCTCCCCGGCAAAGACATCATTCCGTGGCTCGCTTTCTACAGCGCAAATCTCATCGTGTTCTGGGGCGGCTGGGACACGAACTACAAGCTGTTCATCACCATCCTGATCGGCTACGTCGTGCTCGTACTGTTCCAGCTGGTCGGTAAGAAGACCGTGCGACCTCCGCTGGATTTCAGGGTTGCGGCGATCTGGGTGCTGCCGTATCTCGTCGCGATGGCCCTGTTCAGCTTCTTCATGGACCCCTCGAACCATCCCGCACTCTTCGGTTGGGCATTCCTGGTGAACATCGTGATTACCGGCGGAATCTACTGGCTGGCCGTGCACTTCCACCTTCCAAAAGAGAAGATGCAGGAGTACATGGCGGATGCTTCGGGCGAGTCACAGGAGGACGAGTCCCTCACGCAGGCGCCGTGAGCTGAGCCGGGATAGGGGATGATCGAGGGGTGAAGGAATACCCCTCGGCCCATCTGAAGAACAGCGGCTATCGCGCCGTTGTTGAACCGGATCGCTGGGTCAACGGCGCGTTCACTCTGATCGTGGATGGAACCCCGCAGTCCCACGTGAATCTGGAAGACCCGACCCAACTCTTTTTCGAATACGTGCAGCGGATCGGGCACGTGATCGACCAACTGGGGGTGCCCGGCGAACCACTGACCGCGCTACATCTCGGCGCCGGCGCGCTCACTCTCCCGCGGTACATCGAAGCGACCAGACCCGGCTCCAGACAGCAGGTCATCGAGTTAGAGACCGAACTCGTCGAACTCGTGCGCGCCGAACTGCCCTGGTCGAAGCAGGCGTCCATTCGCGTGCGGCACGGGGACGCACGCGAGGTGCTCGGACGGTTACCCGAAGGCCTGCACGGTTCCGTTGATCTCGTCATCGTCGACGTGTTCAGCGGTGCGCGCACGCCAGCACACGTCACGAGCATCGAGTTCTATCGGCAGGCCGTTGCGCTGCTGAAGCCCGACGGTGTGATTGTGGCGAACGTCGCGGACGGGCCTGGCCTTGCCTTTGCTCGCGGACAGGCAGCAACCATGCTCGACGCGACCGGGAACGTCGCAGCCCTGGCAGAGACGCAGATCCTCAAGGGGCGCAGGTTCGGCAACATAGTGCTGGTGGGGTCGAGGAGCGAACTACCGCTCGAGTGGATGCCGCGCCTGCTTGCCGGCGGACCGCATCCGTCGAAGGTGGTCGCTGGCGCCGAACTGCGTGACTTCATCGCGGGGGCAGCAGTCGTAACGGATGCCACCGCAACCCAGTCACCGCCGCCGTCGAAGAACATCTTCCAGGTGGGGACGCGGCGCGAGTAGCCCGGGGAGTCGTCAGGGATACTGGTAGCCACGGATACCGAGGCCTGGAGGCAGAGATGTCCAGGAGACGCAGTTTCGTGGCGGTTGTCACGCTCGGGCTTGTGCTGGCCGGATGCACGGCCGAGCCCAGCCCGACGCCGGGGACTCCGTCAGCAACCAAATCATCCGCCCCGAGCAGTGCGGGCGGAGCGGTGCACCCGGTCGGGACTCCGATCGTAGTTGCGGAGGGGTTGAAGGCACCGTGGTCGATGGTGCGGTTGGCGAGCGGATCCACGCTGATCAGTGAGCGTGACAGCGGTGCGGTCATAGAGCTCGAGAAAAGTGGAACGCTGCGCAAGGCTGGCACGGTGCGCGGGGTGGTGCACCGCGGCGAGGGCGGACTGCTGGGAATAGAAATCTTGGCCCAGGGCGACGCGACCTGGCTCTACGCGTACCTGACCACGGCATCCGACAACCGCATCGTGCGAATGCCGCTCAGCGGCGGCCCGGGCAACTACTCGCTCGGCGATCAGCAGAGCATTCTTACCGGACTCGCAAAAGCAGACTTCCACAACGGCGGGCGCATCAAGTTCGGGCCGGACGGCATGCTCTATGCCACCGTCGGCGACGCGACGTCGACGGCAAACGCCCAGAATCCACAGTCGCTGAACGGCAAGATACTGCGGATGACGTCCACGGGCGCCGTACCCGAAGACAACCCGACTGCTCGTTCGCTCGTCTACTCGCTGGGACATCGGAACCCGCAGGGCCTGGCCTGGGATGCCAAGGGACAACTCTGGGCTGCCGAATTCGGACAGAACACCTGGGACGAACTCAACCGCATCGAACCGGGTGGCAACTACGGCTGGCCCACCGTGGAGGGCATCGGCAAGAAGCCGGGATTTATCGACCCGGTGTACCAGTGGAAGACGTCGGAGGCGAGCCCGAGCGGACTGGCTTGGGTCAACGACACGTTCTTCATGGCCGCGCTACGAGGCGAGCGGCTGTGGGCGGTTTATAAGGGTGCACAGTTCGACGCAGTGGCGTACTTCACCGGCAACTACGGACGGATACGGGACGTGGTTGCCGGGCCGAACGGCACGCTCTGGATGCTGACCAACAATACGGATGGGCGGGGCAGCCCGAAGGATGGTGACGACCAGATCCTGCAAGTGAAGCTGGCACCGCTCACGCAGGGCTAAAGCCGACCACCGGGGGTGCGCTGTCAGCCGATTGAGGCGCACCCTCGGCAGCAGTTATTGGCGGTCGGCGAGCGGTGCGTAGCTGGCAACCAGGTCGGTGTCCGTGCCGGTCGGGCCGATCTTGGCTGCGCCGCCCGGGGCGCCAAGCGGCTGAGTAGCGCCGGGAAGAACCTGAGAGAAGAACGTGCTGTTGTCTTGGGTGAACGCGGTCCAGTTCTCCGGAACATCGTCTTCGTAGAAGATGGCCTGCACAGGGCACACTGGCTCGCAGGCACCGCAGTCGATGCACTCGTCGGGGTTGATGTAGAGCGAACGACCACCCTCGTAGATACAGTCGACGGGGCACTCATCAACGCAGGCTCGATCCATCACGTCGATGCACGGCTCTGCGATTACGTATGTCACGACTTATCTCTTCTCCGCCGCTCAACGTACGGAGCAACTACTCACCATTCAACAGCACGACACGTTTAAAAGCACGATACTCCTTTTATATTGGAGTCGCCTCTCCCACGTGAG
>JBDTAD010000500.1:0-2413 GCA_039924815.1 Lacisediminihabitans sp. | reverse complement strand
GCACGACCCGATCTGCCTGATGTGGTGTGGTCACCGCTCGTTAGTCCTTCCGGTGTGTGACGATGGATCAACAAGACAGAAAAGTGATCGATAACTCTCTGCTGTGATCTCAGAATAGTGATCGATCACTATTCCGTCAATCATCGATTTAATGTTTCTCAACGGGGCACCACATGACGCCGAAGCGCGCGACAATCTACGACGTGGCAAAGCTGGCCGGACTATCTCACCAGACTGTTTCCCGATTCCTCCGCCACAATGGAGGGCTAAAACCAGCTACTGCGACCCGAGTCCAGGCAGCGATCGAGGCACTGAACTATCGGCCCAATATGATCGCTCGGTCGATGCGGACCCACCGCACCGGCCGAATTGCCATTCTCATGCCCTCGGCAATCGCCAGCCTGCCTGTGCCATTGATGTCCGCTGCCTCAGCCGCCGCTCACTCTGCTGGATACGCCATCGACATGTTGGGACTCGAAGGTTCAGAATTCGACAGGGTTGCCAGAGCACAGGAACTTGCCGATTCAGGTGAATTCGAGGGCATTCTCGCGCTAGCTACTCTCGGCAATAAGCCCATAATGAGTACGACAACCGCGATCGTGATCGTTGCAGAATACGACGATGAACTGCACGGCGCTGGCGCACTCGCGGATGGAGCAGCCTGCGGGGAGATCGTGCAGACGCTTGTCAACCTTGGTCACACCAATATTCTGCACATCGCCGGACCCCAGGAGTATGCCTCAGCTCGCAACCGTCGTCGGACGTTTGTCGAGGTGGCGAAAAAGCTACACGTATCTGGAACAGTGGCCGAAGGCGATTGGTTCGGACAGTCCGGCTACGACGCCATGATGGCACTGCCAGCAAATACACCGATTACCGCTGTCGTTGCCGCCAACGATCGACAAGCGATGGGCGCCATTAGGGCTGCGCACGACCGTCAATGGAGGGTACCCCTAGACTTCAGCGTCTTTGGATGGGACGACAACGAACTCTGCCGATTCACCACACCATCACTCTCAACTGTTTCTATCGACCACGAACGCCAAGGCCGCCAAGCCATGGAAGAGTTGATCGCGATCATCCAAGGAACGCAAGCGCCAGCGCTCGATACGACCTCGCTACACACCATCGTGCTACGCGAGTCGATCGGATCAGCGCCCACGCGCGAGGTGGCATTGTAGAGCGATGCTCCCCAGCTCGCCCGTCGCAGCGATCGAGTTCCCTGCCGGCTCAGTTCGGACTCGAGCGGGCCTGAGGGACCCCGCTCGCGTTGTCGAATGAACTGGGCTGTCGTATCCATACCACTGGGAACGTGCCACTTCGATCATCGTAGCGACGCGGTCACGCGGCGCACTTCGGAAAACTGCGCGATGACGGCGTCGCGAAACTCGTGCGAGCTCGCGAGTTCGGCTGGGAATATCCCGCGGAGCGCGAACGCGCGCTCGACGACCGCGTCCGGCTCGATGTCAAGGGCGTCCGCGGACCGCACTGCAGCACCCAGTTCTGCAGCCATCGGGTCGTCGAGTTGCGGGCCACCCTCTGACAGGGTTGAGGCGATGAAAGTAATCCAGGCGGCGACCGCGAAAGCGAGTTCCTGGGGAACAGAGCCGGCCGAGAGTCGTTCGAGGGCGGTTACCAAAATGCGGTTGGGCATTTTTTGCGAACCGTCCATCGCGATCTGAAGGGTCGTGTGCGCGAGAGCCGGGTTGGCGAAACGAGCAAGCACGGAGTCACGGTACTCCAGAAGGTCGAGGCCGGGAAGGTTATCGAGAGTGGGCAGGATGTCGTCGTTCAGCATCCGCAGGGCACGGCCACGGAGCACGTCATCCGCGACGGTGTCGGCAATCGTTGCGTAACCGCAGAGTTGCCCCAGATAGGCGAGCAGGGAATGGGTCGCGTTAAGCACGCGCAGCTTGGCCTTCTCGAACGGCCTGACATCCGCGGTCATCGTGACGCCCGCGCGCTCCCAAGCCGGGCGAGAGTCACCAAAATCATCTTCGACGACCCACTGTAAAAAGGTTTCAGCCACGACGAGTGCCTCGTCGACCAAGCCGAGCAGTCCCAACGCCACTGCCTGGTCTGCAGCTGTCACCGCCGGAGTGATGCGATCGACCATCGACGAGGGATAACGCACCGCGGAATCTAGCCACCGAAGGAAGGTATCGCCTCCCTCAACCTGACTCGCAAATGACGCGATGACCTTTTTCACCATTTGGCCGTTGTGCATGACGTTGTCGCAGGACAGCACGGTGAATGGTCTGCCTGAGGTTCGGAAGCGGCGCGCGAGTCCGCGCACAAGCAAGCCGATGGCCGTGCGCGATGGCTGCGCGCTGCCCTTCCCCCGCAGCTCAGCGCTGACCAGCGTCACGTCTTCGAGCACACCAGCCTGGGTCACGTCGACGCGGCCATCGGC
>JBDTAD010000499.1:0-1886 GCA_039924815.1 Lacisediminihabitans sp. | reverse complement strand
TCTCGTGATTCTCTACAGCGGGCTGCAGGGCATACCCGCTGAGGTTCACGAGGCAGCATCGATCGATGGGGCGAACGGGTGGCAGACGTTCTGGCGTGTGACGTTCCCGCTCCTGCGCCCCGTGTCTGCAATCACCATCTTGCTGGGTCTCGTCTACACCTTGAAGGTCTTCGACATCATCTGGATCATGACCAAGGGAGGCCCGGTGGATTCGTCCACGACCTTCGCGATCTGGTCCTACCGGCTGGGATTCGGTTCGCTTCTGCCCAACTTCAGCCCGGCAGCTGCCGTCGGTAACCTTCTCATTCTCGTAGCTCTCGTGTTCGGCATCATCTATATCCGGATGCAGCGTCGATTGGATGTCGACTGATGCGCGCGCGTGCCTGGTGGAAGACTGCAATCGGCATTGTCCTGACTGCGATCATGCTCTTCCCCATCTACTGGATGATCAACGTGTCGCTTACCAAGGCGCAAAACCTGCGCAAGAGCCCACCGAACCTCATCCCGATCGATCCCACGTTCGCCGGTTACGAGCGCGTGCTCCACGAGCAACTCCCGTTCCTCGGTACGAGCCTTCTGATCGGAATCGGCACCGTGCTGTTGACGCTCGTGCTCGCGGCTCCGGCGGCGTACTCGTTGGCGAAGCTCCGCCCCCGCGGCGGAAACGGGTTGAGTTTCGTGCTGCTCATTGCCCAGATGATCCCGGCGATCATCATGGCGATGGGGTTCTACGTGATTTACCTCAACCTGGGGATTCTCAACACGATCCCGGGACTGATTCTCGCGGACTCGACGATCGCCGTACCGTTCGGCGTGCTCATCATTACCGCTTTCATGTCGTCGATTCCAAACGAACTCATCCAGGCGGCCAAGATCGACGGCGCGTCGGCTTGGCGCACGTTTATCTCGGTCGTGCTTCCGGTCAGTCGCAACTCGGTCGTCACCGTCTCGCTGATCGCATTTCTCTGGGCGTGGTCGGACTTCATTTTTGCCACCACTCTCGACGGAGGTGGTGATTTTCAGCCGATCACGCTCGGCATCTATCGCTACATAGGCAACAACAACCAGGAGTGGAATTCGATCATGGCGACTGCCGTCGTCGCGTCGATTCCCGCGGCTGTTCTGCTCGTCCTGGCCCAGAAGTACGTCGCCGCTGGTGTTACCGCCGGTGCTGTCAAGGACTAATCCGTCATATCCGCTCGACTTGAAAGGCCACTATGCCGCCGCGCACTGGTGTTCAGTTTGATATCACCGAGATTCCCTTCAGTGCGAAGGGTTCCTGGCTCGACCTTTCCCCCGTGGTGGGCTTGCACGAGCGCGCAAACGATGTGCATCTCGTGACGCACACGACGGGAATGCACGGCATCCTTCGTCTGGTGCCGGAGCGGTCTGGCCAGTGCGTCGCGACGACGAACGCGGCAACCCCCGCATCTCTTCGCTGGCTGGATGACGAGGGTGGCGAGATCGAGGCAGTCTTCGATGGTCTCGAGACGATTCGGATTCGCGGGCGCGGTCTCGCGCTAAGACTCATTGACGCATCTGCGCTGTTGGCTTCCTTTAGCGGCACCTATTTCTTTCGAGACCCCATGGACGGCTCCGCCGTGTTCACCTCGTATGAGAGCGGAAGGCGCTATCGGGTCACGAGCATCATGGGCGAACTTCAGCTGGAGGGATCGGAGGCTCTTGGCGATAGCGTGCGTGCCGTCGTCGCATCCGGGGATAGCGGTTGGGAGATCGCCGTCGAGGAGTTTGAGGTGGCGCGAGCTCCCTACGTGGGCGCGGACGATTTCGACACGCTGCGCACTCGCTCGGCGACCGCGTTCGACGACTACCTTGAGCTCACCGCGGCCTGGCGGGGCACTGACGACCACGTTTCTGAGCGTGCC